>CAYZYG010000014.1:0-66575 GCA_964481395.1 uncultured Vicinamibacterales bacterium | reverse complement strand
AATCAGAGCGAGCGCAAGGAGGCGGCGCGACCTCATGGAACCTGCACGCCCACGTCGGCCACGCGCAGCGCGTATTTCTTGCGGCCGGTCTTCTCGAGCCACGCCAGCTTCGTTCCGTCAGTCGTGAAGCCTGGCAGGATGGCGTCCTTCACAGCAGCGACCTCCTGTTTGCCGCCACTCGCGTCCATGAGCACCAGCTTGCCGTCCGGGCGCGTGAAGGCCACGAGGCCGGACCCGGCCTTGCCCCAGCCGAAGGTGAGACCGGGAATGGCCGGGCTGTTGACGAACTCGCCGACGATCTCGCTCTTCAGCTTCAGCGTGAACACCTGGACGTTCTGCGACTGCTGCGTGACGTCCCCGACCTCCTGGGCGCTGATGCCGCCCGTCCCCGTCGGCGCGTCCCCGCGCGCCGCGTTGCCGCCCATGGACGGCGTCGTCGCGCTCATGCGCTTGGTCTGCTGTTCGACGGCGATCTTCATCGACGCCACGCCTGGAGCCGCCTGCGACGACTTCCACGCCCAGTAACCGGACGCCCAGGCCGGCTCGTCGCCCACGCCCTTGGGTGCCTTGCCGTCGGTGCCGACCAGGTAGTGGCGGATCTTCCATCCGAGCCGCGCATCCGCCTCCGCCGTCTGCAGGTAGAACTGGGTGCCGTCGGGTGCCCACGACAGACGACGCAGGTCGCCCTTGAGTTTCCCGACATCGATTTCGACGACCGTCGCAGGCGCCGACAGCGAGACACGCGGCGCCTCCACCTGCTGGGCGGACGCCGGCACGGCCGCGGCGATCGAGAGCACGAGCATCAGTACGAGAGACATCACTTCACCTCCGTGCCCAGCCGGGGAGTTCGCTGTCGCCCCTCCAGCCGGAGCAGCCGGTCGCGGATCTCCGTCGATCCGGGGATCGCAGTCACCCCGGATCGCGCCACCTGCAGGGCCAGGGCCGGCTGGCCCATCCTCACATACGTGTCGATGGCCGCCAGATAGGCGGGCACGAACTGCGGGTTGCCCACGACCGCGCTCCGGAACGCGGCCACGGCCGCGCGATCGTCGCCAGCACCGACGTGCGCCCAGCCGAGCACGAACGCGGCCACGGCATCAGTCGGATTGGACGTCGTGTAGACCTTGAGCGCGGAGGCGGCAGCGCGGTAGTCGGACTGGCCGAGACGCGCGAGTCCGAGCAGCGCCTGCGCATCGGACCCTTCAGCGCCCGCCGCAGCCACGGCACGATCGACCGCCGGCCAGTCGGCCTCGCCGGCAGAAGCCGCGGCCTGCTTCAGGTGAGCCGGCGCACGGGCGCGCAGCGCGGCGATCCACTGGCGCGCAGCGTCGCCCTGCAGCACAGTCGAGACGTCCGGTCGAGACGCCGGTGGGAGGACTGGCGCTGCCGGCGGAGCGCCGGGAGCGATCGTGACATCGCGAAGCACCTCCGCTGCCGTTTCCGCTCCCGCGCGGACGGTGGCCCGGACGACGTATTCGCCCGGCGGCACGCCTTCGAGCGGCAATTCGACGCGGGCCCCGCGGCTGGCGCCGGCCTCGCCCGACACGATCGCTGAGAGGTCCGCCCTGCCGCGGCGCACGGGTGCAGCGCTGCCGAACGGCAGCAGTTCGACGTCGACGGCGACGGCTTCGAGCTGAGCAGAGGATCTGGCGTAGATCTCCATCAGGCCCGCGAGTGCGTCAGTCTGGTAGGCGGTGGCCCTGACGGGCAGACCGGCGGTGTCTGCGGATCCCAGAATCAGATCGCCCGCGGTCACGCTCGGGCCGCCGAGCGCGCGCACCTGGAACCGGCGGTCGGCGCTGCCGAGCAGTCCTCCCGGTTCGCGGACGACCGCGCGCATCACGTAGATACCCGGTGGCAGTTCGAACTGCACGCGATAGTGGCCGGTTCCGCTGGTGCGGCCGCCGGCCGCGGCGGGGGGCAACTCCAGCTTGTCGCCGCCGCTGGCAGCCAGCCGCCCGTCGCGGACGTCGCGCACGGAGAAGACGACGTCGGCCCCTGGCGCGTCGGGGCGCGAGACCGGCAGCTCGGCGGCGAGGCTGAGGATGACGCGCTGCATGTCAGCCGAGGAGCCGCGCAGGACGTACGTCGTGTACTCCACTCGCAGGCCCTGCTGTGAAAAGGGGGCCCGAAGCGCGCCTTCGATCGCCCGGCGCCGATCGGCCTCCACGACTGGAGGAGCGAGCGCATAGCCGGTACGCGCGCTCACCAGGGCGCCGGGGCGCGTGGTCACGACCCGCACGCGCCGGTACTGACCGCGATTGGCGATCGCCGCCGCGCTCGGCTCGAAGCCGACGACGTAGTAGTCCTGCGAGGCTTCGGCAATGCGGTCCAGCACCGCGTCGGCTCGCTGCCCGGCGTCGATGAACAGCTCGCCGTCGGTCTCGGCGACGAGACTGCCGAGCGGCTCGAGGCGGCTCAGAATCTCGGTTCCCAGCGCCGAATCGCGCGGCGTGGCCTGGCTGAGATCGACGGCGCGGGAGTTGAGATCGAGCGCGTACACCAGGCAGTACGACTGCGCGGCCGCAGCCGCAACGTCCTCGAGCTCCTGGCGGACGTGGTCGATGGCGAAGCCTTCGGAGAACAGGATGACCGACTTGCGGCCGTCCACCTCGCGCAACGTGCGGACGATCGCCGTCAGGTCCTGCAGGAACCGCCGCGCATCCCCGTCAGCGCGGCTGACAATCGTCCGCGCGTCCTCCTGCACGAGGCGGCGGGTCACCGACGGGTCCTCCGTCTCGACCCGCACGGTCTGACGGTTCGCCGTCGCAGGCTGGTCGGACGAGGTCGGATTGTCCGCCAGGCGGTTGACGTAGCGGGTGACCACGTCCTGGTTGCCGCGCGTGATTTCGTAGGCGTCGTAGACGCGCATGGACCCGAGCGCGCCGGTCTGCTCGTCCTGTCGCGTGCCGCGCACTGCCACGAGTTCCTTTGCGGCGCGCGTTGCGTCAGCGGTGAACTCGAGCTGCGGGCCCGGGCCGGGGACCGCGTACAGGGCGACCCGGTCGCCCGGTTTCACGCGCGTGCGCAGGAACCGCTCGGCGGCCATCCTGGCCCGCTGTTCGTTGCCGGCCGTGATGTGCCCCTGGTCGAAGACCAGCGCGTAGACGTTGCCGCGCGGCGCGCCCTGGTTCGTCGAGACCTCCGATGCGATGGTCCGGCGGGCGACGTCCGCGTAGGTGCCGATCGGCTGGATGACGTGCTGGAACAGGACGATCGGGCGCTCGTCGCCGCTTTCGAGGACCTGGATCTCGTCGGCGCGCAGGTCTCGGATCGGGACGCCGTCGGCGTCGGTCACCCGCACATCCAGGCGCACGATTTCGACGCCCGTGCGGAAGACCTGGGCGGAGGACTCCTGCGGGGCCGTCCCCTGAAACCCGAAGGCAGCAGGGAAGGGCGGCTGAGGACGGGGACCGGGGACCTGGGACCGGGGACCAGTTCTGGATGTCCGCAGTCCCCATCCATGATCGTCGCTGGACGTGCCGAGAGCGAAGAGAACCGATGACGCGGTCGCCAGGCCACAGGCCACCACAGTCGCGAGGACCGTTCGTCGCATGTTGTCACTCCGGCGCTGACGGGCAGGGCTCACACCTGATCTTACCAGCCTTCAGCGTGTCCGGCGGGCTCGGCGAGCCAGCCCTACCGTACCCGATGCGGTAGGGCCCGGTCGCCGACCGCGCCACGTGGGAGCGGCTCCACCTTGCCAACTGACAGTGTTTCGTTGCCCCGCCTGCGGCGGGGCGTAGACGTCTATCGAACCGAAGCACCGAGCCAGGCGCGGAGCCGGGCGATGTCGGGGCCGTAGAACGCCGGCGGGGCCGTGCGCACGAACCGCTCGACGTACGGGCGGGCCTCGCGCTCCCGGCCCGCGTTGATGAGTTCCGTCGCGAGGTTGAAGAGCGCGTCGAACTCGGACGGACTGAGCGCCACCGCCTTCGTCCAGGCGTCGATGGCGCCGGGCTGATCCCCACGCTTGGCGAGCACGGCGCCCAGGCCGGTGTACGCGGCCGCCCACGAGGGGTTGATGTCGAGCGCCCGCTGGAAGGCGCGCTCCGCTTCGTCGAGCCTGTTCCAGGCGAGGTGAACCGAGCCGAGATTCTGGACGGCCATGGCGTTGCGGGGATCCACGTCGAGCAGGCGTTCAAACGTCTCGGCGGCCTTCTCGGGCTGGCCCGTCCGTTCGTAGGCAATGCCCAGCGCATTGAGGGCGTCCACGCCCGCGTCCGGGAGCAGGACCGTCCGTTCGAGCAGTGGCAGGGCCTCGGCCGCGCGCCCGCTCTCCGAGAGGTACATCCCGAGCAGCGTATCGGTCTCCGCGCTCTCGCCGGCCTTCTGCCGCGCCAGTGTGAGCGTGGTGATGGCCATCTCCGGCTGGCCGGACTCCCACTGAAGGAAGGCGAGGTGCTGATAGGCGATCGCCATGTCGGGACGCCGCTCGATGATGCCGCGGTAGATGCCGGCCGCCTCGGCCAGGCGGCGGGCCTGGAACAGCTCAATAGCCCGCTGCATGTCGCGGTCGATGGCGATCAACCGCTTGGGGTCGTCCTCCTCCGTGTAGGCCTTGCGGGGCGCTGCGGTTCCGGAGGTGTATCCGAGGGCCCGGAGGCGGGCCGCCGTCTCCGGATCTTCGACCCGACGATCGCCTGGCGCGGTCGGACCGAACTCCCGGAGCCGGACCTCGAGCAGGCGCCGCCGATCGACGCGATCGATGAGATTCGTCTGCTCGCCGGGATCGCGGCCCAGGTCGTACAACTCGGGCAAGGGCAAGTCGATGAACTTGTCGCGATCGACCATGACTCCGGTCAGTGGAGCCCATCCGCGGTTCAGCGACGGCGACAGCGCCTCGAAGTACGACGCGCGCAGCGCGGCGCTCGCCTGCGTCTGTCCCGTCAGGGAACGGCCGGGCCGTTCCCCCGGCCAGTCGAGCGCCAGTGCGTCAGCGATTGTCGGCAGGATGTCCACGTGCTGGGCCGCCAGATGGGACACCCGGGGCCGGCGGCCGAGCGATCCTCTGGTGGGCTGACCGTCCTGGTACTGCGCCACGATGAGCGGCACGCGGAGGGTCGGCTCGTACGCGAACACGCCGTGGGTCGGCTCGCCGTGGTCGCCGAGGCCCTCGTCGTGGTAACGAGCGATCACGGCGAGGGTGGGGCGGCCGCGGATGGCGCGCACGCGATCGAAGAGCGGCCCGAGCGCGGCGTCGGTGAACGCGACCTCTCCGGCGTAGAGGTTATTCGCGTACTGCGTGGCGAACGGTTCCGGCGGGCTGGCCGGTGCGTGCGGATCGTACACGTGCACCCATGCGAACCACTTGCCCGGGCGTTCCTCGAGCCACGTCAGGGCTGACGTGACCACCTCGTCCGCGCGGCGCTCGCTGAACGCAAAGTCGGAAGGGCCCGACACCTCATTGAGCCGGTCGTCGTACACGTCGAAGCCGGAATCGAGACCGAACTGCGAGTCGAGCGGGAACGCGCCGATGAAGGCGCCGGTGGCGAACCCCTGCGATCGCAGCCGCGTGGCCAGCGTCTCGGTGCCCGCCGGCACTCGGAATCCGGCGTTGTCACGGACGCCGTGCTGGAACGGGTACAAGCCAGTCAGGATGCTGACGTGCGACGGCAGCGTGACCACGCTGTGCGCGTGGGCGAAGTCGTACCGGACGCCGTCGGCAGCCAGGCGATCGAGATGGGGCGTCGCGGCTCGACCGCCGTACGACCCCAGGGCGTCGGCGCGCAACGTGTCGATCGTGACGATTAGGACGTTCTGATCCGGCGTCCGCGTGATCTCGAGGCGGGTTTCTCCGGGCCAGACGCACCACGCGGCTCCAGCGGCGACGAGCGCCACCCCACCGAACATCCACCAGGCGCGCAGGCGGCGCGGACGCCGGCCGGCTGGCGCGGCCGCCGGTTCCGGCGGCGACGGCGACGGTGCGGATCGCTTGCGCTTGGACATGGCCTTCCCGTCAGTCGCGGCCGCGCGACGCGAGTTCGGCCTGCGCCTTCCGCTGCGAGGCGCGCGCGGCCTCTGCCCGCGCGGTTTCCCCGAACATCGTCCACAGCTTGCCGGCCAGTTCGAACGCCTGGAGCGTTGGCGTCCGCCTCAGCATCTGCTCGATCGCGCGATTCGAGGCGTCGGCTCTCCCCTGCGCGCGATACACCATGGCGAGCCCGGACGTGGCCCGCAGGCTGTTCGGGAAGAGCACGAGTTCCTCGTTGAACAACCGCTCGGCGTCGCCGAGGCGCTCGAGGTGCCCGAGCGTGTCGCCGGCGTAGTACCGGAGGTCGGGGACCTGGAACGTGCGGCCGGCGCTCCTGCGGATCGCGGCCTCGAAGTACGGCAGCGCCTCGCGGTACTGCCCGGCGTTGTACCGGATCAGGCCCTCGCAGTAGTCGATCATCGGAAACGACGCGTCGGCCTGCTCGGCCCGGGCCGCCGCGGCGCGGGCGGCAGCCTGGTCGTTCTCCGCGAGCGCGACGCGCATGATCATCTTGTGCGCGGATGCCAGCCAGCGCCCCTCGGTCGCGGGGAGCATCTTCACGGCCTGCTCGGCCTGGGCTCGGGCCTCGTCCAGCCGGCCGAGTTCGACGAGCACCTGCGCCACACTCACGAGGGCTGCCGGGTCGTACGGCGCGACTTCGACCAGGCGCCGGTAGGCGACCAGCGCGTCTTCCAGACGGCCCTGGACGACGAACAGTCCGGCAATCTCGTTCCACACGTCGCCCATGCCGGGGTTCTCGGCGACCATCCGCTCGAACAGGCCGATGGCCTCGGCGGCGCGTCCGCTGCGCACGAGCTCCAGACCGTCCCGGTAGTCGGCCAGCACCTGCACCTTGTCCTTCGGATCCGGCAGCGAGTCGGCGCCGGCGGTATCGCTCACCGTGGCCTGCATGCCGACGTACCCCAGCGCGCGCAGCGCTTCGCGATCCTCAGCCGACACCGCCGCCGGGGCCTCGATGTCGCGCCCGGCCAGCAGCCCATCGAGCGCCTGTCGCATGGCCACGCGCGTGGTCTCCCGCGCCGCCGCGATGTTCTCGCGCTCCCGAGGGTCCCGCTGCAGGTCGTAGAGTTCGTCCCGCGGAGCGCGGATGAACCGATAGCGCGCGTCCGTCAGGGCGTACAGCTCGCTCCAGCCGAAATGGAACCGCGAATACAGGGCCTCGGCGTACAGCCCCTGCTCGGGAATAGCGCGGCCTCGCATCGCCGGCAGCAGCGAGCGGCCGCGGTGGCCGCTTCCGGAGGACCCGCCCGACAGATCGAGCAGCGTGGGGACGAGATCGATGTGCTGCACGGGATCGGCGACGCGCCGGCCGGCCTCCGCCCCGCGCGGCAGCTTCACGACGAGCGGCACCTTGATCGTCTCGCTGTAGACGAAGATACCGTGCTCCATCTCGCCGTGGTCGCCCAGCCCCTCGCCGTGATCCGACAGGACGATGATCGTCGCCGCGTCGTACAGGCCGCGGCGCTTGAGCGAGTCGACGAGGCGGCCCACGAGTTCGTCCGCGTAAGCGATCTCGCCGTCGTACGGATCGTACCGGGAGAAACGCTCCGGCGGCGTATACGGGGAATGCGGCTCGTACAGATGCAGGAAGAGGAAGAACCGGTCCGACGCCAGACCGTCGAGCCATGCGTCGGCCGCCAGGAGCGTGTCGGCCCCGTCGCGCTGGACCTCGCCGGTCGCCTTCTCCGGTGAGGTGGGCGGCAGGTGGTCGTCGTACGTGTCGAAGCCCTGGGCGATGCCCGTGTCGCGCCGCATCACGTAGGCGGAGACGAAGCCGCCGGTGGCGTACCCGCGCGCGCGGAGCAGGCCGGCCATGGTCTCGGCCCCGTCCTTGACGGTGAAGCCCATGTTGTCGCGCACGCCGTGCTCGAAGGGCAGCAGTCCGGTGAAGATGGACGCGTGTGACGGCAGCGTCTGCGGCGAGTGGGCCCACGCGTAGTCGAAGACGACGCCGTCAGCGGCGAGCCGGTCGATCGCGGGCGTGGTCACCTTCGTGTAGCCGTAGATCGGCAGGCGGTCGGCCCTGAGCGTGTCGATGGAGACCAGGACGATCGGGCCTGGCGCCGGAGCGCGGCCGCCGGAGACAGACCAGACACCCCACGCGATTGCCGCCAGGGCCGCTGCCGCAGGCAGGGCGATCCACCAGCGCCGCCGCCCGGTGGACGCTGGCCCGACAGCCCTCGGGGAAGGCGACGGGGCGGGACGTCGCGGGGTCTTTCGCTTGGCCACGATGCCTACTTCTTGATCTGTTCGAGCAGCGTGCGCGCCGTGGCAGCGGCGGTACTCGACGGGTCGGCCTCAACGGCGCTGGTCAGCGCCGCAAGGGCAGCAGCCGCGTCGCTGGTCGCGAGATACGTCCGGCCCAGTTCGACGAAGGCGGTCTGGTGGCCCGGGTGCAGCTCCAGATAGGTCTTGAAGGCCTCGACAGCCTCGCGGTGACGGCCGGCCTCTCGGCAGGCGCGCCCCAGCGGCAGGTAGACGGATGTGAGAGCCGGCACCTTCCGCAGCACCGCGCGGTAGGCGTCGATCGCCTCGGCCCATCTCGCTGCTGCGGCGTGGTCGTCCGCGACTTTCAGATCCGCCTGCAGCGCCGCCGCATCGATCCGGCCTCCCGATCCCTGGCGCACGGGCGCCAGCACGAAGTCGAAGCTCCGGCTGCGATCGAACGACGATACGCGCACGTCGCCCTGCGCGGTCTCGAACCCGTCGGCCGTCACCGCGATGGACCAGATGCCCGAGCGGAGGCCGAGCATGGCCCATTCGCCCTTGTCGTTCGTGCTCGACGTGAACTCGTTGGGCTGCGCCATCGCGCTGCGCGCGGTGACGACGGCCCCTTTGACGGGCTCGCCCTGATCGGTCCTGACCGTGCCGCGGATCCTGGCCACCTGGGCTTCAGAGACGGACGCGAGGGCTAGGACGACCGCCAGCGAGAAGGTGAAAAGGCGCATGATCGGGATTCCTGGGTTTATGTTAGCGTACGGGCACGGGACAGTAGATAGTAGACAGTAGATAGTAGACAGTAGGCGGAAGGACGCGCGTCACGACCGCGCGGGCGGCGCCGGGCGGGCTCCCGCCAGGGCGTTGGCCTCTCAGTTCTTCGAGGCGAAGGCACGGCAACGATCCTTGCGCCCTCAGGACTGAGTGCTGAGCGAGCGAAAAGGTCTCGACGCTCGACCGCTATACGTCGCCGAACTTGCGAGTCGAAGCACTTAGTCGGCCTCGTCCGCCGACAGCGGGTTCTTCACTGGTCGGGAGGGTCGCTGTGCGAAACATCCGTATCCCGCTTGCCGCACTGCTGCTGGGGCTGGGAGCCGGCAGCGTCCACGTCGCCGCGCAGACATCGAAGGCGGCACCCGCTCCTCCAACCGGAATCAACATCGAGCGTCTCTCCGAGGCCGATCGGGTCATCGAGCGGGCCATCGCGGACAAGCAGCTCCCGGGTGCGGTCCTCCTCGTCGGCCGCGGCCAGCGCATCGTCTATCAGAAGGCGTACGGCCAGCGGGCGCTCGTGCCGCAGCCAGAGGCCATGACGCTCGACACGGTGTTCGATATGGCTTCGGTGACGAAAGTCGTCGCCACAACGACCAGCGTGATGGTGCTGGTGCAGGAGGGGAAGATCCGCCTCAACGACCGCGTCGCCGCGTTCATCCCCGACTTCGGCCGCTACGGGAAGGGCGACATCACGGTTCGGCATCTCCTGACGCACGTCTCGGGGTTGCGGCCGGACGTCGATCTCGGGGATCCGTGGGTGGGGTACGAGAAGGCGATCGCACTGGCTGCCGAAGAGGTGCCGACGAGCGCGCCGGGCGAGCGTTTCGTCTACAGCGATATCAACTTCTTCCTGCTGGGCGAGATCGTCGCGCGCGTGTCCGGCATGCCCTTCGACCGGTTCGCCCGCGAGCGGGTCTTCATGCCGCTGGGCATGGCGGACACGATGTTCAACCCGCCCGAGTCGATGCAGCCGCGCATCGCGCCGACGCAGCGCTGCACGCGGTACGGATGGCCGTGCGAAGGGCCCGATCAGATCATGCTCCGTGGTATCGTGCACGACCCGACGGCCAGGCGGATGGCTGGCGTCGCGGGACACGCTGGCCTGTTCAGTACAGCGGCCGACCTCGCCCGCTACTGCCGCATGATCCTGAACGGCGGCGTCCTGGACGGCGCGCGCGTGCTCTCGGCGCTGTCGGTGACGAAGATGACCGCTCCCGCCTCGCCCGCATCGTCGCCGCACGTGCGCGGCCTCGGATGGGACATCGACACGTCGTACTCGTCGAACCGGGGCGAGCTGCTGCCGATAGGATCGTTCGGGCACACCGGGTTCACGGGCACGTCCGTCTGGATCGATCCCCTCACCGAGACCTTTGTCGTCTTTCTGTCGAACCGGGTCCACCCGGATGGGACGGGTGACGTGACGCCCCTGCGGGCGCGCGTCGCGACGATCGTGGCGGCGGCCCTGGAGAACGTGCCGGCGGCTGGCGTCCTGCGGCAACGGACCTGGACCGGCTCCGACTTCGGGGCCGTCGGTTCAACCCCGGTGCGCGGAGACGAGCCAGCCGGGAGGACGCTGAGCGGCATCGACGTCCTGCGCGCCAGCAACTTCGCGCTGCTCCAGGGCCGGCGGGTGGGGCTCGTCACGAATCACACCGGGATCGCACGCGGCGGTGAGAGCACCATCGACCTCATCGCCGCGGCCAAGGGCGTAACGCTTGTGTCGCTGTTCAGCCCCGAACACGGCATCCGCGGCGTCCTCGACGACAACGTGCCGGCGGAGGTAGACGCGAAGACCGGTCTGCCCATCCACTCGCTCTACGGCGCGACGATGCGGCCGACCGATGAGATGTTCCAGGGTCTCGACACCCTCGTGATCGACCTGCAGGACATCGGTGCGCGTTTCTACACCTACATGACGACGATGGCCTATGTCATGGAGGAGGCGGCGAAGCGGAAGATCCGCGTGGTGGTGCTGGACCGCGTCAACCCGATTGGGGGCGCGGCCGTCGAGGGCCCCACGATCGACGAGACGGAGCTGAGCTTCACCGCGTACATGCCGATGCCGATCCGCCACGGTCTCACGATGGGCGAGCTGGCGTCGGTGTTCAACGCCGAGCGAAAGATCGGCGCCGATCTGACCGTCGTCAAACTGGAGCACTGGACGCGCGACGCGTGGTTCGATGAGGCTGGGCTGCCGTGGATCAATCCCTCACCCAACATGAGGAACCTCGTCGCGGCGAGCCTATACACGGGCGTCGGCGCGATCGAAGCGTCGAACATTTCGGTGGGGCGAGGGACCGACACTCCGTTCGAGCAGATTGGCGCGCCGTGGATCGACGGCGTGGCACTCGCCGCCGAACTGAACGGCCGCGCTATCCCCGGCGTGCGCTTCTATCCCCTCCGCTTCACGCCCACCGCATCCCGTTACGCGAAGGAATCCTGCGGGGGCGTGTTCATCGTCGTCACCGACCGCGCGCGGCTGCGTCCTGTCAGACTCGGCATCGAACTGGCGGTCGCGCTGTTCCGGCTGTACCCGCACTCGTTCAATGTGGATCAGGTGGGCCGGCTGTTCGGGGCAGACACCGTGAGGCGCATCCGGTCAGGTCAGACGGCCGCCGAGATCGCCGCCTCGTGGGGGCGGGCCGAGGCGCGGTGGCGGCTTCTTCGCGCGGCCCATCTGCTGTACCGATAGCAGTTCTCGGCACGACCCGTGATGGCAAATTGTTGGATTTAGCGAGGGCCTGAATCCAATTCCGTGGATGGCTGGGGCTCCGCCAGAAGCAGATAGTCTCTTATTATCAGTGAGTTAGCAGGTTCGACTTCCCTCCGCACGATTCTTGCTGCATACTTGGCCAAACTCCGCGGGCAGGTCTGGGTCGAGTACTGCCTGTGGTGTGTCGGACGGTGGGATTTCTTTGCCCCGCGTTCACCCCAGCAAGGAGGAGGAAAGCGAATGAAGGGTCTATCAAGCCGGATTTGGCCGGTCGTGGCGGTGCTGTTGGCACTGGCCATGGCGGCACCAGCGGCGGCCCAGCAGTTCACGGGCCGAATCGAAGTCACGGTCGTCGACTCGACGGGAGCGGTGCTCCCCGGCGCGACGGTCGACCTCGGCGGTCCCCAGACGAGGACGCAGGTCAGCGATGCCGACGGCGTCGCGCGGTTCCTGAACCTCCCACCGGGCACGTATACGGTGAAGGCCGTGCTGCAGGGGTTCAGTGATTACCTGAACAGCAGCGTGCCCGTCGTGGCGGGCGGCAACATCGCGCTGAAGGCCTTGCTGCGTGTCGGCGGCGTACAGGAGCAGGTGGAAGTCACCGCTGAGACTCCGGTCATTGACGCGAAGAAGACCGGCACGGGCACCAACGTGACGCTGGAAGAGCTGCAGAACATCCCGTCGGCGCGCGACCCGTGGGTCGTGATGCAGACCGTGCCGGGCATCATCATGGACCGCGTGAACGTGGGCGGGTCCGAGTCCGGGCAGCAGTCCGGGTACCAGGCCAAGGGCGCCTCGGGCGCCGACGCGACCTGGAACATGGACGGCGTTCCGATCACGGACATGGCGGCCACGGGTGCGACACCGACGTACTACGACTTCGACATGTTCCAGGAGATGGCCGTGACGACCGGCGGCGCTGACATGTCGATGGCGACGGGCGGCGTCGGCCTGAACTTCGTTCTGAAGTCGGGAACGAACCAGTGGCGTGGGTCGGCTCGCGGCTACTTCGAAAACGAGGACATGCAGTCGAACAACATGTCCGAGGAGCTGGCGACGAACCTGGGGAGCCCGAACGGCAAGGGCAACCGGACGGCGCAGTACGCCGACTACGGGTTCGAGATCGGCGGCCCGATCATGAAGGACCGGCTGTGGGTCTGGGGCGCGATGGGCAAGACCGACGTGCGCATCCTGACCATTCGGCAGACCCCGGACAACACGATCCTGAAGAACCGGTCGCTGAAGATCCAGGGACAGGCGTCGCAGAACATCCGCGCGAGCTTCACGTACTTCTTCGGCGACAAGCTGAAGTACGGGCGCAACGCGAGCGCGACGCGGCCGCCTGAGACGACCTACAACCAGTCGGGCCCATCGGACTTCTACAAGGGCGAGGTGAACTTCGTCCTCGGGAACAACCTGTTCCTGACGGCGCGCGGTTCGCACTTCCCGACGGGCTTCGGGTTCGAGCCCCAGGGCGGAATGGACAAAGACGTCTACATGGACGACAGCGGCGTGTGGCACGGTTCGTTCTGGAACTACCTCAGCGACCGGCCGCAGCAGACCATCATGGCCGAGGGCAGCTACTTCCGCGGAAAGCACGAGATCAAGTTCGGCCTCTCGTGGCGCCGCGTGACCGTGACGTCGACGTCCGCACTGTCCAGCTCGCAGGGCAACAGCATCGTGACCTATCACATCGGCTATCCCGACTTCTACGTCGGAGTAGCCAGCCCCTGGATGTCGTCGAACCGGGCGTTCTACACGTCGGCGTGGGTCGGTGACACGATTTCCCTCGACCGTGCGACGATCACCGCTGGCGTGCGCTTCGACTGGCAGAACGACGGAGTGCTTGAGTCGAGCGAGCCGGCGGTGCCGGGCTTCGAGCAGTGGCTGCCGGCCATCACGGGCCCCGAGCTGCCGAAGGCCATCGTGTGGAATTCGTTCTCGCCCCGCGTGGGCATCACCTATGCTCTCAACGAATCGCGTCGGACGCAGTTGCGCGGCAGCTACTCGATGTTCTCGTCCCAACTCGGGAACGGCGCATCGGGGCTCCTGGGCGTCGTGCAGTACCGCTACATCGGCTTCTACGGACGCGATCTGAACGGCGACCGGATCGCCCAGCCGAACGAGATCACCTCCGGTCTCGACTACTGGACGGGGTTCGACATCAACGACCCCGGGAACGTGTCGAAGAGCATCAACAAGACCGGCGACTACGGAGTGCCCAAGACCCACGAGGTCATTGCCGGCGTGGACCACGAGCTGTTCAAGGACTTCGGCGTGAGCGCGTCGTTCACGTGGCGCAAGTTCGTGGACTTCAACTGGTCGCCACGCATAGGCGTGCGGGCAGATGACTACGTGCAGGCCGGGACGTTCACCGGTGGGCCGCTGCCCGACGGATCGAACTTCGCAGTGCCGTACTACCGGGTGGACACCGCGCGGCTCTCGCCCGAGGCGCTGGCCGGCGGCTCGGAGTACACGGCCCGGGAAGGCTACCACCAGCAGTTCTGGGGGTTGGAGCTGAGCGCGACGAAGCGGCTGTCGAACAAGTGGATGGCGCGCTTCGGGTTCTCGACGAACGAACACACACAGTACTGGGACGACGACGTCAACGCGATCCAGGATCCGACACCTGGCACGACGGCGAACTACCAGGACGGCAGCCTCGTGGTCGTGGCGTCTGGCGGATCCGGCAAGAGCGGCATCTACCAGTTGCTTCCCAAGTACCAGCTCATCCTGACTGGCCTGTACCAGGCACCCTGGGGGATCGACCTCGGGGTCAACTACGTCATGCGCCAGGGCTTCGGCCAGGCGTGGTACCGGGATCGCGTGGCCACCGGTGACTACTTCGGCAGCAACAAGACCGTCGGTCTCTGGCAGGACATCGACAAGAACCGCCTCCCGACGATCAACACCGTGGACTTCCGCATTGGCAAGATGTTCAAGTTCAATCGCGTGAACATGAACATCGACTTCGACATCTTCAACCTGTTCAACTCGGGCACCGTTCTCGGCCGGCAGTACAACTACCGGTTGACGGGCGTGACCGGTTTCGACCAGGTGCTGGAGATCATGAACCCGCGGATCGCCCGGATCGGGCTGCGGGTAGGGTTCTAAGACCAGGGACCGGGGACCGGGGATCGGGGACCGGTTCAGTCAGCCGCCCCGGTCGCGCCAGCGTGGCGCGGCCGGGGCGGTTTTCGTTTCAGAGGCGGTTGGGAGACCGCCCGGCAAGCCGCGCGGGCGATGGAGGGAAAGCTGGTCGGCCGATCAGGCCGGGTCTTCCCGCTACTGTCTACTATCTCCTATCTCCTATCTCCTATTCCCGTCCTGTCCCACCCTCACCAGCCGCAACGCATAGCGCTCGTTCCTGACCCGCTCGACGAACGCGATGCGCGTTCCGTCCTCGCTCCATGCCGGGAGGAGCACCTGCTTCGTGCCCTCGGCCGTCTGCGTCTTGCCGTCGCGATCGATCAGAACAAGATGGCCGTTGCGGTCGGCGACCGCGATGAGGCCTCGCGCGGGCGGCGACCACCCGAAGCGCCGGCCCGGCGTGAGTGAGGTGTTCACGGTCTCGTCGATGACGCGCCCGTTCAGGGTCAGCCGCTCGAATCGGACCTTTTGGTTGGCCAGGATGGCCTTCTGCGCCAGTTCGTCGTATCCCGCGCCGGGGTCGCTCATGAAGCCGGCGATGTCGCCGCCCCGCGGCACGTTGGTTGTGCGCACCTGTTCCTCGCGCGCGTCGAACGACAACTTCCACGTGGGATCGCCCGGTGAGGCGGGCGCCGACTTCCAGAACCAGTATCGCGAAGCCCAGGGCGGTTCGCCGGTCGTGGGAGACACGGTTCGCGCTTCCACGTCCACGATCGCGTGCGACGCCGTCTCGTTGGCCCACCGGTCGAACCGGCTGACGCGCAGGTACAAGTACCGGTGATCCGGCGCCCACGCCAGCCGCGTGGGAATGCCCGGAAGCTCGCGGTGGTCCAGTTCCACGACCGTTTCGGGAGACGTGATGACGATCTGGGTCGCAAGCACGGCTCCCGGGAGTTGAGCGCGCGGCGCGGCCTGCGCGGCACCCAAGTACGCCACCGCCGCCATCACCAGCCGCGCTCGACGTCCACTCATCGCAGCCTCGCCCCTCGGCGCGTTCGGCCCGCCTCCGCCCTATCGGGCTTCGGCGCGGCAGGCTGACCGCGCCCTGCCGCGACATCGAATGGGGACTGGGAACATCCACACCCGATCCCCGGTCCCCGATCCCTGGTCCCTGCTCAGTACAGCAGATACAGCATCCCGTAGATCACCACCCCCGTCACCGACACGTAGAGCCAGATCGGGAGCGTGTACCTGGCGATACGACGGTGACGGTCGAATCGTTCCCCCAGGGCGTGCCACAGCGTGACGAGCGCCATGGGCAGAATCGCCGCAGCCAGGACGACGTGCGAAATCAGAATCGCGAAGTAGAAGACACGGATCGGCCCCGTTCCGGGAAACGGCCGGGAGCCGGCGTTCGCGTGATAGATCACGTACGAAAACAGGAACAGGGCCGATGTCGCGAACGCGGCGAGCATGGCGGCCTTGTGCGCGCGCGCATTTCCGCGGCGGATGAGAACGTAGCCGACGACGAGCAGACACGCCGCCAGCGCGTTGAGGGAGGCGTTGAGCGTGGGAAGCGAGGAGACGGACATGAGCTTCACATAGTAGACCGTAGATAGTAGACAGTAGAGAGTAGGAAAAGGCGACGCGCTGACCGCGCGACTGTGTCTGCACGAGAAGATGAGGTGCCGGCGGCCAGCCGGCACACCAACCCTACTATCTACTATCTACTGTCTACTATCTACTTTCCTATTGCCGATCCACCACCATCAAGATCCACACCAGCGGCAGATACGCGAGCGAGCCGAAGAACAGCCGCTTCGCCGACTGCGGCGTGCGCAGCCAGGCAAAGCGGACAGCGAGCGCCGTGAACGCGACGCCCAGCAGACCGGCACCAATCGCGTAGGGAACACCCGTCAGACCCACGGCCGTGCTGGCCAGGCTCACGGGCACGAGCGCGGCGGCGTAGAGCACGGCCTGCCGACCGGTCGAGGCCCCGTCGGGTTCGATGACCGGCAGCAGCGGGAACCCGGCCCTGCCGTAGTCCTCCCGGTACATCCAGGCGATGGCGAGGAAGTGCGGCATCTGCCACAGAAAGACGATGGCGAAGAGAATCCAGGCCTCCATCGACAACGTGCCCCGTGCCGCCGCCCAGCCGATGAGCGGGGGCAACGCACCGGGCACGCCGCCGACCACGGTCGACAGGGAGGTACGCCGCTTGAGCGGTGTGTAGAAGACCGTGTAGGTGAGCAGCGTTGCCAGCGCCACCGCGGCCGCCACCAGGTTGACGCCCCAGGCGAGCTGGACGGTCCCGAGGACGGACAGCACCACGGCGAACCCGCGCGCCTGGGCCGGTGTCAGCCGCTGGCTCGGCAGCGGCCGCCGCCGCGTGCGCCGCATGCGTCCGTCCACGTCGATCTCGAGCAGTTGGTTGAACGCCGCCGCCCCGCTCGCGACAAGCGCGGTGCCGACCAGCGTGTGCAGTAGCAGCCACCAGCTGCCGGTCGGGTGCCCCATGTAGTACCCGGCCAGCGTCGTGACGACCACGAGCACGTTCAGGCGGGGCTTCGCCAGCGTGACGTAATCCGACGCCCGCGAGGGCATCGTCTCGGGGACCGCATCCCGCGCGACGGTCGTGTCGGTCTGCTGCTCGGACACGTCTCCTACTCCGCCCCCAGGCCTCCGACTCCCGACTCCCGATTCCCGACCATGATAGCCGTTACCGCCTCGCGGCCCCGACGGCCTCCGTGACGATGCCCGCCTCCTGCAGCTTGCGCTCGACCCGATCGTGCACCCAGCCGGGATCGAACCACTCGAGAGGATTCACCGGCGTACCGCCCACCAGCATGGTGAAATGCACGTGATCGCCACCGGCGAGCCCCGTCGTGCCGCTGCGGCCGATGACCTCGCCGCGATCGACCCGGTCGCCCTTTTCGACCTCCATCGACGACAGGTGCGAATAGAGGGACTGCACGCCCATGCCGTGGTCCAGAATCACCGTGTTGCCGTAGATGCCGAGGTATCCGGCCAGCAGAACCCGGCCGGCCTGCGCGGACCGGACAGAAGCCTGTCGTGTGGACGCGAGGTCGATCCCGAGATGGACCTGCCGATCGACCTCTTCCCCGTTGTAGAAGTACGTCCGGTGATCGGCGAACATGGCCTCCGAACTGGACCGGCTGAGCCGCGAGAACGGTCCGCGCGACAGCCAGTCCGGCGACGTGTCCTTCGCGAACGCCGCAATCGTCTCCGCATTCCGTTCCCGCAGTTCACGGTTGATCAGCAGGAAGGTCTCGAGGAGGGTTTCCTCCCCGTCGGCCGTGAACCCCGGCGAGGCCTCGAGAATCGCCGGGATCACCCTGGACAGGAACCGGTCGTCCAGTTGCACGCGTGAGGTGGCGAACGCGGACGAGAACGCCCGGTACGGGAACTCCGCCGTCGCCGTATTCCCGGCGTCATCCTTGGCGTGCAGTCGGATTGGCGTGTTCACGTCCTGGTCGAAGGCGAGGGCGAAGAACGCGATCTTGAGGGACGGGTCCGTGCTCTGTGCGCCCGAGACACCGGAGGCGGCGAAGCCGGGGTAGAAGCGGTCGCCGACCATGACTCCCGACACCGCGTCGGGGGGGGCGACCCAGTAGACCACCGCCTCGGCGCCACCGAGCCGGATGTAGTGGTGGCTCGACAGGACCTTGATGACGGGCGGCGTGAGCTGGACTTCGACCGGATGCATCACCGTCGTGGACGCTTCCCGGAGGCCGAAGAGGATCCGCCGCCCGGCGTCGATGTGCACCGTCGCCGGGCCATCGCTGAGCCCGGCGAGAGACGAGGCCGGGACGGTGGTGCGGATCCGCATCCGCTCCGCCGATTCCTGCTCGAAGCGCGCGGATCCCGGCGCGCCCAGCGAGAACAGCGTGTGCCGCGTGAATCCCTGTTCCAGCACAACGTCGAAGCGCGACAGCCGCGTACCGAGGGCGTCGACGGTGGCGTCGAAGACCAGGCCGGCCTGGCCGACGGCGTCAGGCTGGAGGATCTTGACGACGGGACCCGGTTCCTGCCCCGCGACGTAGAGACCGAGGCCACCGGCGACGACGACGAGGGCCAGAACAGGGACGAGCACGGTGCGAACGGACATCAGGACTCCCGTGACTTGACCGTCGGACGGACCGACGGCTAAAATAGGAAGTTCCTAGCGGCGAGTGCCGGTATCGTCTAGGGGTTAGGACACGTGGTTCTCAGCCACGGGACCGGGGTTCGAATCCCCGTACCGGTACCATCACTCATATTCATCCCTTGATGGCAGGCCTCGCCTCACGCGAGGCCTTTTTCACGTACTTTGGACCACGCCAGCGCCGCGATGGCCGTGTCCTGGAAGCCCACTCCCGTCAGATCGCAGATCGTGATCTGCCGGTCGTCCGTGCGGCCGGGCCGGCGGCCCGCGACTACTTCGCCGAGCTGACCGGTGATCCGCTCTGGTGCGAGCAGACCCGCCGCAAGGGCGTGTGACAGTTCACCGAACCGCGCGCACTGTTCGAGGCGATCGACGACAACCAGATCCGCGCGCGCGAGGCACGCCGCATCGAGTTCCTGCTTGCCCGGCGTGTCGGATCCCAAGGCCGTGACGTGCATGCCCGGCCGCAGCCACCCGGTCCGGATGAAGGGTTCTCGCGAGGGCGTGGCGGTGATGAGCACGTCCGCCTCGCGGCAGACGGCTTCTGCTGACGGTGCCGCGAGGGTCTCGATGCCCAGCGTCCGGGCCATTTCCGCGCAGTATCGCTCGAGCCCCGGCCGGTCGGGGCTCCAGGCCACAATTCCCGAGAACGACCGGACCTCCCGCAGGCACGTCACCTGGTGGCGGGCCTGCACGCCGGACCCGATGACACCGACGGTGGCCATCGTACGGCGAGCCAGCGCATCGGCGGCAACAGCGCCCGCGGCACCGGTCCGCAAATCGGTGAGGTAGCCGTTGTCGAAGATGAGGCCCGCCGGCAGGCCGGTTCCCGCGTCGAAGAGCGCCATCATGCCGGAGCCGGTGGGTAGCCCCCGCGCTGGATTGTCGTAGAATCCAGAGGCCACCTTCACCGCGATGAACGGCACTCCTTCCACCCAGGCGGTCTTGACGTGAAACTCCCCCTGCGTGCCTGGGATCGGCAGATTGATCACGGCGGGCACGGCCGTCCGGCCTTCGCCGTCAGCCCGGAACGCCTCGCGGACGGCAGCCACGGCCTCCGCGGCGGTGATCGACTCACGGATCGCGGGCTCGTCGATGAAGGGCAGGCGCATCGGGGCATTGTAGCGCGAGGGGCGGGGCATCACCGGGAATCGGGAGTCGGGCGTCGGGACTCGACTCGACGTCGCGCTCCACGCGCGACGTCGCCGGCCTCACCGCTACCCCGGTCGGTGCGGGCGTCCTCATGAAGACGCCACCCCTCCGCCGCACGGGGATCGGCGTGGCGATTGGCCTCGCCTCGGCCGCGCTCGCCTGGGCGCTGGGCCTCACGTCCTTCGTCGCCACGATCGAGCTCAAGACCTACGACTTTCGCGTTCGCCGTACCGCCGAACCCTCCCAGGCCAGGCAGGACATCGTCCTCGTGACCATCGACGATGGGAGCATCAGAAGGCTCGAGGAACATGTCGGGCGGTGGCCGTGGCCCAGGGTGGTCCACGCCCTCCTCATCGACTACCTGTCGCGCGCGCCTGCACGGCTCGTTGTCTACGACGTGCTCTTCACCGAGCGCGACCGGCGGACGTTTCCCATGGGTGGCGAAACGTGGACCGGGGAGGAGTCCGACCGGGCACTGGCCGAGTCCGCCTCGCGCGCCGGCAACGTCGTGTTCGCGGCGGATGTGACCTCGGGCGAGACGGCGCGGCTGAACGACGACCCGGTCGAGCGGCTCAAGGCCGGGCAGCCCTTCGGGGCCGACGCGGCGTTCGAGCCGCGCCCGTCGCTCGTGCTGCCGTACGACGAGCTGACCGACGCCGCCCTGGCCATCGGCCACAACCTGACGATCTTGGACGCCGATGGACCCGTCCGTCGCACCGCGCCGCTCGTCAGGGTCGATGACGTGGGGGTGCCGTCGCTCGGGCTCGTCGCAGCCATGCAGGTGGCCCGCCTGGCGCCGTCGGCGATCGCGCGCCGCGGGGATGTGCTGAGCGTGGGGGCGACTGCCGTGCCGCTCACGGCGTCGGCGATCCTGAGCTACGACGGCCCGACCGTCGACGCGCAGCGGATGCTCATCCGCTACACCGGGCCGGCCTTCGCGGACAGCCGAACCACCTACCGCGAGTATCCCTTCTTCGACCTGTACTACTCGGAGGAGCAGATCCTCGCCGGTGAGAAGCCGCTCGTCGACCCCGCGCTCCTCAAGGACGCGATCGTGGTCGTCGGGACGACGGCTGCGGGCCTGAGCGATCTGTTCACGACGCCGTTCGCAGAAGGCAAGATGCCCGGCGCCCAGATTCACGCGAACGTCATCGACAACGTGCTGTCGGGGCGGTTCATGGAGCCGGCCGGGGCCTGGCTGAACGCGAGCGTCCTGCTGGCCTGCGCGGTGCTGATCGGCGTGTCGGGCGTCTGGCTCTCCGTCTGGGGGGGCATCGGGATCGCGGTCGTGGCTGCCGCCGGCCTCGCCGGCATGAGCGTAGCGGTGTTCGCGCGCGGCGTCTGGATGGACGTGGCGGTGCCCGCCCTGGCCCTCGCGTTCGGGACGTTCGGCGGGACGGCGTACCAGTACTTCGTCGAGGGGCGCGAGAAGCGGCAGGTCAAGCAGGTCTTCTCGCGTTTCGTGTCCCGTGACGTGTTCACGGAACTGATGGCCGATCCGTCGCGGGCCCGCCTTGGCGGCGCGCGGCGCGACATGACGGTGCTGTTCGCGGACATCCGGGGATTCACCACGTTCACGGAGGCCGGACAGGCCGAAGCGGTCGTGGCGCAGCTCAACGAGTACTTCTCGCGCATGGTGGCGGTCGTGCTGGCTCACCGGGGCACGGTGGACAAATTCGTCGGCGACATGATCATGGCCCTCTTCGGCGCGCCCCTGGACGACGACGAACACGCGGACCACGCGGTCGAGACGGCGCTCGCGATGATCGACGGGCTCGACGCGCTCAACCGGGAATGGGCCGCTGCGGGGCGCCCGGCGCTCGGCATCGGGATCGGCATCAACACGGGGGAGATGATTGCGGGAAACATCGGGTCCGAGTCGGTCATGAGCTACACGGTGATCGGCGACGCCGTGAACCTCGGCGCGCGCCTGGAGTCGCTCAACAAGGAATACGGCACATCGATCATCGTCAGCGAGGAGACGAAGCGCCGGCTGAAAGGGCGCTATGATATGAATCCACTGGGCCAGGTGGTCGTGAAAGGCAAGACGGAGGCGGTGGGGATTTACGAAATCAGGCGCCCGGCGTCCGGCGACGGGCGGCCGGGTCTGACGGCATCAGCCTGATCGGCCTCAGCACGCCGACCCGGCGGAAGAGCCCGACGTCCTTGACGGCCTTGCGGCCCGCGCGACTTGGAGAACACGCCGATGCGCCGAATGGTGATCTGGGTGGCGGCCGCGGTGGCCGCGGGGATGGCAGCGCCGAATGCGGGCTGGGGGGCAACGCCCCGACTCCCGACTCCCGACTCCCGACTCCCGCAGATCGGGGGGATTCTGAAGCGGGCGAACCAGCTGCGGGAGCTGCAGATCTCGGAGGACGAGGAGATCAAGCTGGGCGCGGCGGTCAGCGAGAAGGTCCGCAACCGTTACGGCGTGGTCCAGGACAAGGCCGTGCACCGCTACGTGTCGCTGGTCGGGTCCGTGCTCGTGCAGCGCAGCACGCGGCCGAACCTCCCGTTCACGTTCATCGTGCTGGACACCGACGGCGTCAACGCGTTCGCCGCGCCGGGAGGCTTCGTGCACATCACGCGGGGCGCGCTCGGGCTGATGTCGAGTGAGGCCGAGCTGGCCGGCGTGCTCGCTCACGAGATCGTCCACGTGACGGAGAAGCACACGATCAGCGCCATCAAGAAGGGCAAGATGATCCAGATGGGCGCCGAGGAGACCCTCTCGAACAACGCGGCGCTGTTCTCGCAGCTCGTCGACAAGACGACCGAGCTGGTCATGGCGGGGTTCGGACGGTCGGAGGAACTCGAGTCCGACCGGGAAGGGCTCGAGCTGGCCAACAAGGTCGGGTACGCACCGTCCGGTCTGCCGGACTTCCTGACGCGGTTGACCGAACGGAATAAGTCCGCGACCGAGAAGCAGGGCCTGTTCGCGTCCCATCCCGAGATGGACGAGCGCCTCTCGAAGATCGACAAGATCATCAAGGACGGGAAGATGAACGGCGAGGCCGTGCTGGCCGACCGCTACAAGGCGACCATCACGTACACCGCCAAGCCGGTCACCGAAATCGCCACGGTGGCCGAAGGGACGGCTGGCCTCGCGGGCGGATCGTCGGGCAAGTCGGGCGGAAGCTCGTCGGACGCCGGGAAGAAGGATGAACCGAAGAAAAAAGGATTCGGCCTGGGGTCCCTGCTGAAACCCGGCGGGTCGGAGAAGAAATCGGCTGAAGTGACAGGGTCCGGCGCGTCGCGCGGCGTGGACACGGAACGCAACGCGAAGGGCGGCCCGGTCAAGACACTGGTCGTCATCAACCTCACGCCGGCGGACATCGCGGAGTTCAAGACGAAGGGACTGCTGAAGTAACAGGGACCGGGGATCGGGGACCGGGGACCAGTGCTTCAGACCGGGGGTCGGGATTCGGGATCCGGTTCCGCACGGCTTGAGGGTTCGGAAGCGGCAACGTCAGGGCTGTCCTCCGGAACCGGCGCCCACGCTCACGGACGAGAGATCGACAAGCAGCCATGAACGACATTCCGATTCGACTGGCGATCAGCCTCAGCGTTCTCGTGCTGACGCTGCTCGTCAGGGGCGTCAGCGTGAACCGCCTCGTGCGGCAGAAGCTCCGCCTCCCGATCCTGCTGCTCGCGGTGAACATCACCGTCAATCTCTTCCTGTGGAACGTGCCGGTCGGCGACGACCTCAAGGCTCGCATCGTCTCCATCAACCAGTTGCTGACGGCCCTGTCGGCCATCACCCTGATGGTGGTGGGGCTCATCAACCCGCTCAGGGTCGATCGGGTACCGGAGCGCTTCCCGAACATCGTCCAGGACACCATCATCGTCGGGCTGTTCGTGCTAGTGTCGACCTTCGTGATGCAGGAGAAGTTCCTGACGACCTCCGCCGTCGGCGCGGTCGTTGTCGGGTTCGCCCTGCAGGACACGCTCGGGAACATGTTCTCGGGGCTCGCCATCCAGGTCGAGAAGCCGTTCCGCGTCGGGCACTGGGTGACGGTGGGCCCCTACGAAGGAATCGTGACCGAGGTGACCTGGCGGGCCACGAAGATGCGCACGAAGTCCGGCAACCAGGTCATTCTGCCGAACTCGTTCATCTCGAAAGAGGCCATCGTCAACTATTCGGAGCCCGACGTCCCGACGCGGCTGGAAATCGAAGTCGGCGTGGCCTACGGCGTGCCGCCCGACCGGGTGAAGGCGTGCATTCGTGAGGGGATGCGCGAATTGCCGCTCGTGCTGCGGGATCCGCCGCCAGAGATTCTGGTCCAGGACTTCGGCGCGTCCGCGATCATTTATCTGGTGCGCTTCTGGATCGATGACTTCGCGGCCGACACCCGCGCCAGGGACCAGGTGCGCTCCGCCATCTATTACGCGCTCAGGCGCTGCGGCTACGAAATCCCGTGGCCGATCCAGATCGAGTACCAGCGCGAGGAGGTACCCGAACGGCCAGGGGACCGGATCGCGCGGATCGACGGCGTCCTGCGCCACGTGGACCTCTTCGCGCCGCTCAGCGACCAGCAACGCTACGATCTCGCGGCGCATGCGGCAGAGCAGATCTACGGGTCGGGACACCTGATCGTGCGCCAGAACGACGAAGGGCGGTCGATGTTCGTCGTCGCGTCCGGTCGGGTCAGGGTCGTTGAGTCGTCCGGGGTGGTGCTCGCCACGATCGGGCGCCACGGGTACTTCGGCGAGATGTCGATGCTGACCGGGCAGCCCCGGTCCGCCTCTGTCTTCGCCGAGACCGAGTGCGAGCTGATCGAGTTGACGGCCGATGCCCTGCGCGAACTGGCGCTGGTGAACGCGGACGTGCTCGCGACGATCAGCGACGTGGTCGCGGCTCGCCGGGCCGACCTGGAGCGCCAGCGCGACGAGGCCGCCGCGGCGCGCGGCAAGGCGCCAGAGACGTCACGGTCTCTGCTGTCGCGGATTCAGGCGTTTCTGGGACTCTAAGAACAGGGACCCGACTTCGCCAAACGCGTTGCGGCGCGGCTTCGTCGAGGCAAGCCGGGGACCGGGGATCGGGGACCGGTTCTGAGAATCACTCCCGGAGTCATTGTCGGACGCGCGCGCGAGTGTTCAATCCCCAATCCCAGAGGAGTGCGCATGAAACAGCGGTATCTGTGGCTGTTCCTGGCGGCGGCCATGTGCGCGGTGGTGGCGGGCGCTGCGGCGCAGGAACAGGCGCCCTCCAGCGTCGCCCCCGAGCCGCGCTTTCCAAACGCCGATCGACGCGAGGCCCTCGCGCGCGCGTTCCCCGAGATCGACGGCCTCTTCAGGGCGTTTGCATCCCAGTCCCGCGTGCCTGGCATCGCCTGGGGCGTCCTTGTCGATGGCGCGCTCGTGCACAGCGGCACCGCCGGGCAGCGGGAGACACGAACCGGCTCACCGGTGACGCTCGACACGGTCTTCCGCATCGCGTCGATGACCAAGAGCTTCACCGCGGTGGCCATCCTCCGGCTGCGCGACGAGGGACGGCTCTCGCTCGACGACCCGGCGGAGCGCTACGTACCCGAACTCGCCGGCCTGAAGTACCCGACCACCGATTCGCCCCGCATCACCATCCGTCACCTGCTGTCGCACGCGGAAGGGTTTCCCGAAGACAATCCGTGGGGCGACCGGCAGCTCGACGCGACGGATGATGAAATGGCCGCGATGATGGGCCGCGGGATCCCGTTCTCGACGGCGCCAGGCACCGCGTACGAGTATTCCAACTTCGGCTTCGCGATCCTCGGCAGGATTGTCGCCCGCGCGTCTGGCGTGCCCTACGCGCAGTACGTCCGCACGCGCGTGTTCGAGCCGCTGGGCATGCGCGCGACAACGATGGAGGCGGCTGACGTGCCAGCCCCGGCTCTGGCGCACGGGTACCGCCTGGAGGACGGTTCGTGGGTCGAGGAACCGCCCCTTCCCGACGGCGCATTCGGCGCGATGGGGGGCATGCTCACGACCACGAGCGACCTGGCGAAGTACGTCGGCTTCCTGATGTCGGCCTGGCCTCCGCGAGATGGGCCTGAGACCGGCCCGATACGCCGGGCTTCGGCGCGCGAGATGCAGCAGGTGTGGCGCCCTGCGCCGGCGACGGTGACGCGCCCGTCGGTCGATGCGCCGCTCGCCCTCAACTCGGGGGGCTACGGCTTCGGGCTGCGCATCTGGCAGACCTGCGCGATTCGCCACCAGGTGGCGCACAGCGGCGGGCTGCCAGGCTACGGTTCCCACATGCGCTGGCTGCCGGAGCATGGCGTCGGCATCATCGCGCTCGGCAACCTCACGTACACGAGCTGGACCCGTGTCGTCGACGACGCGATCGACGCGCTGGCGCGTAGCGGGGGGCTTCAGGCGCGCGTGCCTCAGGCCTCGCCGGCTCTGCTCGCGGCCCGAGACGACGTGATCCGCCTGATGTCCGGATGGGATGACGCCCTCGCCGACCGGATTGCGGCGGACAACCTCTATCTCGACGAACCGAAGCCTCGTCGCCGCGCGAGCCTCGATTCGCTTGCCGCGCGGCACGGCGCCTGCGCGCCGGACGGCGGAATCGACGCCGAGAACGCGCTGCGCGGTGAATGGAAGATGCGCTGCGCGCGTGGTCAGGTCCGCGTCCGGATCACGCTCGCGCCGACGATGCCCGCGAAGGTCCAGTACCTCGCGTGGGAGTCGGCGATGCCGCTTGGCGCCGGCATGACGAAGGCCGTCGAGCGCGTGGTGAGCCTCATCGGCACGCGCGACGAAGCCGTCGTCCGTGACCTCAGCATGCCCGGAGTGGACGCGGCAGCCGTGTCGGGGACGCTCGAGGCGGCCGGCCGGTGGGGTTCCTGCAGGCCAGGCGAAATCCTCTCGGGTGACGGCGAGCGGAACGCGACACTGACGGTTTCGTGCGCGAAGGGCGATCTGCGGCTGTCGCTGGGTCTCGACCCCGACCGCGGCCGAATCACGCGACTGCGACTCGCCCCCGCGCCCGGCACCTGCCCGCAATAGGAAAAAGACAGAAGACAGAAGACAGAAGACAGAAGACAGAAGACAGAAAAAACAGGAGTCAGGGCACATCGTCCCTGACCCCTGCCCCCCGCCCTTCCCTGTCGCCTGTCGCCTGTCGCCTGTTCCCTGTCCTTCAGAACCTGAAGTACATCCATCCTCCCCACGTCGGACCGCGCCGGGGCGGACGCGAGGTGTACGGGGGATAGGGCGTGCCGTAGCCCGGTCCGTAGTAGCCTCGCTGCCCGTCCCGGTATCCGGCCTGGTATCCCGTCAGGAATCCCTGCCGGTAGAAGTCTTCGTACTGGCGGCGGGACATCCGGTAGCTCCGGTCGTACCCGCGATCGCCGTTCCGATACCAGCGATGCCGCCGCGGATCGAACCGGTCGCGGTCGCGGGCGTCCTCGAAGCCCTTGTCGTACCCGTCGCGGAACCCGTTGCTCCGCGCGTAGTCATCGACCCCGGAGTAGCCCCGTCCCCGTCCGTACGGGCCGCTCGGGTATTGCCGAGGAGACGTCCCAGGGTATTGCCCGGTGTACGTCCCTGGATACTGTGCGGGCGCGGCCGAAACCGCGACGCCAAGACCGATGGACTGTGCCTGGAGCGCCGGGACGAACAGCAGTCCGGTTCCTGCCAACACAGCCAGA
Source organism: uncultured Vicinamibacterales bacterium (assembly GCA_964481395.1). Taxonomy (GTDB): domain Bacteria; phylum Acidobacteriota; class Vicinamibacteria; order Vicinamibacterales; family JAKQTR01; genus JBFMFH01. The sequence goes on along the minus strand of CAYZYG010000014.1, from coordinate 38,838 downwards.
GCGCTGAGCAGTGTGGCTTTCATGGTGCCCTCCCTGTGCGACGGCCTCGTTCCTCCGTGAACGGGAACCGCCGGCATGGCGGGCGCTGGCTGGCACCCTCCAGCATTGCAAGGCCTGCGCCAATCGACCTCGCGTGCTTTCGGCCGGAAAAGGGCTGCGACAGGACGAGCTGAACCAGGAACTGGACGGGACGCTCGCGTCAGCGTGCCCAGACGAGGACACGCTCGCCCGACGATTCGCGGTGGTCCAGGATGAGACCGGGGCCGTACCGCTCGAGATCCTCGGCCGTCACATCGAGCCGCACCGGCGCGTGACCAAACTCCTCGTCGCCGGAGGAGAGCTTGATCGGCTGGCCTTTCGTCATGCGCAGCAGCCAGAACGGGATGTTCAGGCGGACCATCTTCTGCTCGTCGGGATCCCAGACGACCACGTGGATGGCTTCGAGTTGCCCGGTGTGCCGAGGGGCCTCGGCGGGGCGCTGCTTGTTGAGCACCGGCTCACCGTTGACGATCTCCAGAAAGGGCTTCTGTCCCTCGAACTTTCGGACGATGGACTCGAACTCGGCTTCGGCGTCCACGCGGGTGGCGGGCGCGGCCTGGAAGGCGAACTGCTGGTAGATGACCCAGCCGGCCACGGCCACAAGGGCCACCCCGACGATCACGACGAACGTCGCGATGCCGAGGATGATGAGGCCCCAGGGTGTCTTTTTCGCCATGACCCGCGTCTCGGAGGGCGGCGGACGCCAAGCCGCTGCGTGGGCGCGCCCCCTGACTCTTTCGACGTTCAGGAGGCGCGCCGGTTCCCGGCGCTGCGATGGAGCCCGGAATCGGTGTGGACCCGACCCTACTTCATGCCGGCCAGTTTCCCGAGGTCGACCTGACCCATCAGATCGCGCAGCACCGAGTTGTCAGGGATGTTGCGCCCCTGGAGCTGTACGAAGAACCGCTTGTTCACGACGACGGCCAGTTCGCCGTCCTTCGACTCGCTGTCCCATTTCTCGAAGCCCGGGTTGCCGCTGACGGTCGTGCCCTTCTCGTAGCCGGTGCCCGATTCCTTCTCGTAGCCGACCGCCATCATCATCATGTAGGGCATGAAGAACATCTGGCGATAGCCCGTGTCGATGACGGACGCCTCGATGCTCATTTCGTCCTTCGAGTAGGTGACCTCCGTCTTCGACATGGCGATGGGCGCGGACATCTTCTCGCCAGTGGGCGAACCCTTTTCCCAGCCGCTCAGCTCGGGCAGGACCGTCTGCAGGTCGCGAAAGCTGACCGGCTCGACTTCCTTCAGATCGCCTTCACCGGCCATCTGCTTGAAGGCGTCGGCCATCTGCTGCAGGCCGGCTGCGGCGTCGCTGGCGGGCGAGCCCGCCGGTTTGGCCTGCTCGGCGGCCTGGTCGGCCGCCTTCTGGGCTTCTTCCTGCTGGCCGCCGCACGCGCCTGCCGCGAACGCGACGGCCACGACGACCACGAACACACTCAGTTTTCGCATGCTGCCTCCACGAGGGCTGTCACGACGCCTTGGTTCCCGTCCGCCGATGCTCCCGGCCGGCCGGATCAGTGTCCCAGGTGCTGATGCACGAGGCGTTCGACGAGTGACGCGAGCGGCTCGCCGTCCAGCGCGAAGACTCCGGATTCCGCCAACCAGGACAGCTTGTATCCCCGGCCCAGCGCCGAGACCCACACCTGCCGCACGGGGGCGTTCGGACTCACCACGAATCGGACCGGGGAGGGGTCTTCGAAACGGATGTCCAGCACGCCGTTCTCGAACTCGACGTCAAAACCTTCAGCGTCGGCGATCGGCATGAGGGACCGCTGCACGGCCTCCAGCGCCGCGTCGGCCCTGACCCGGAAATCCTGATCCGAGAGCGCCTCGATCATCGGCTGGATGATAGCAGAAGCCGACGGAGGGGATTAAGATAAGCGAGAGCGCTGGAGGATGAGCCCGTGAACGCTGCCATGTACGTCATCGGAGCCCTCGCGGTCGTGGCGGCCCTGTACTTCGTGCTGCGCAAACCGATACGCGAATACGTCAGGATGCGGGGAGACCGGGTGGTCGCCTGTCCAGACAACGGCGAGACCGTCGCGGTGCGCGTAGACGCCGGTCACGCGGCGCGGACCACCGCCGCCGGACACGAACACCTGCGCCTCGAGTCCTGCACGCGCTGGCCGGAGAAAGCGGGGTGCGGGCAGGAGTGCCTCACGCAGATCGAGGCCCAGCCCCTGGATTGCCTCGTCAGAACGCAGGTGGCGCGCTGGTACGCCGACAAGTCGTGCGCGCTTTGCGGCAAGCCTCTCAACCATGTGGAGTGGGGCCAGCACAAGCCCGCGCTGATGGGACCAGACGGGGTGACGCTCGTCTGGGCCGATGTGAAGCCCGAGGCGCTCTACGAGGTCTTCGCCTCGCACACGCCCGTGTGCTGGGACTGCCACATCGCGGAGACGTTCCGCCGGCAGCGCCCCGACCTGGTAATCGACAATCCCCACGCGAGTCAGTAAGCGGGGCGAGGCGCTAAACCAGAACGCTCCCAGATCCGTCTATAGCAGTAGCAGACAACAGAGACGCCGCGCCACCGGGCGCGGTGCTTCTCCCGGAGGGTGGGTGGTCCGCCTTCCTGCGTGAGCTCTGCCCGTCAGCCGGCGCTGATCGGATCGATCGTGGGCCGAACTGGTCCCCGGTCCCCGGTCCCCGGCCCCAGTTCTTCGGGGGTGTGAAATGTTGGAGTGGAATTTCTCGCGGAATGCCGAATGGATCGTCGCCGTCCTGCTGGTGCTGTCGGTGGCCGCCGCAGCTGTCTCATAGAATCGCCGCGTTGAGGCGACCCGTTCCCGGCAACATGGCGGCGGGTGGTGCAGCCGGGCGCTACTGCGCCGCCACGTACGTCTTCCGTGCCCTGACCTTCATGCCCGGCTTCTTCACGTTCACGGCCAGCTTGTGGACCTTGCCGTCCAGCGAGGCCGGAGCGAAGCCCAGCACGTACTGACTCCGCAGCTCCTGGGCGATGCGCGTGAACGACGCCCCGAGATCCTTGGTGCCCGTGAGCGCGAAGTACCCCCCGCCCGTTTCGTCGGCGAGCCTGCGCAGAACGCGGTCGGGCCTGGTCCGTACCTGGCGGATCCCGTCGAAGTAGACCGACTCGAGGCCGATCCCGTAGATCATCACCTCGTCGGCCTGGGCCCGCTCGAGCACGTCGCCCTGGCCAACCTTGCTGGCGGTATCTTCGCCGTCCGTGAGGAGCAGAATCACCCGCCGCCCCTCGATGCCCGCGAGCTGGTTCAGGGACTGATCGATCGCGTCGTTGAGGCGCGTCGGGTACCCGAAATCGAGCTCCTTCAGGGCCGCGATGAGTTCGTCGCGATCCGCCGTGAAGATGCCGCTGAACTCGATCTTGTCGTTGAACGCGCCGACCATCGCGCGGTCGTGCGGCAGCAGCCGGATCAGGAACTGCTCGGCGCCGTCGCGTACGAGCTTCAGCGACTCCGTCATGCTGGCACTCGTGTCGAGCATGACGACGGCGGTGATGGGCTGGATCTGATTCTCGAAGACGACGAGATCCTGGCGCACGCCGTTGTCGAACACCTCGAAGTCCTCGCGGGCCAGGTCGGGGACGAGGCGGTCCTGCGCGTCGGTCACCGTGGCGTAGATGGGAACGATCCGGGTGCCCGATCGGAAGATCGCTCCCGGCTGCTGTTGGTCGTCGAACGGGCGATTCCGGCCCATCAGGGCAGGCGAGAACAGGGCCGCCAGCAGGGCGATGGCCGCAAAGGTGGACAATCTGCGTTGCATGAGGTCCATCGTAGCAAGTGACGTGCCCGTCTGTCCCGCATCGCGCGCGCCCTGGATCCGTGGCGATCCAGCCTGCGTCCAAATCTTGACGGGTGTCGGCTGAGCCCGTTATGGTGGGATTGGCTCTCATGCACAGATGGATCCAGTTCGTGCGGGCGGGCGTGGCGCTCGGGCTCGTGGCGGGGTTCCTCGCCACGCCCGTGGGCCTGGCGCACCCTGGCGCCATGCAGCACGACGATGCAGGCGCACGGGTGTCCGCGGCTGCCCCCGACGCCGATGGGCGCCATCTGTCGGCCGCTCCCGACGCGGAATCCCACGGGCACTGCTTCACGTGCCACTGGTTCCAGTCGCTCCGTACGGCCTTCGCCTGGGCAGCCTGCGTCCCGCTCGGCGACGCCGCGTCGGCCGACCTCCCCCGCACCCTCCACGCGAGTCCTGCCGCCTGCGCAACGCTCCACCTCGCTTCACGGGCCCCGCCCCTGTCCTGACGTTCGCCGCAGACCGCGTTCTGATTGATTAATGGTAACGAGGCGGGGGGCGATCCCGCCGGGCGACGGCCGACCGGTTCCAGCCGGCCAGGCCACGTCTATCGCGCGTGCGTGCCCGACGGCTCGCATGGATCGCGACGGCCGGGGCAGACGGCTCCGGTGGAGGCAGTCATGGATGTTCACACGGTGAAGGTGCTCTTGCGATTCCGGGCGCTGGCTGGGGTCGTCACGGCGCTCGCGCTCGCCGCCGCGCCGGCCGAGGCTGCGGATGCGGTGCTCAAGGGGCGTCTGCTGCACTCGCTGACCGGCGAGCCCGTCGGCCAGGCCAAGGTCATGCTCGAGGAAACGCACCAGCACGCGATATCAGCCGCTGACGGGACGTTTCTCATCGAAGGCGTCAAGCCCGGCCGGTACCACCTCGTGGTCGAAGCCCCGGGTTTCAGCGGCAAGCACCACGAATACGACGTGAAGGCGCCGGAGACGACGATCGATGTCCCGGTCGATCCCGAATTGCACTACACCGAGGTCGTGTCGGTCAGCGCCGAGCCGCGGGACATGTTCAATTCGTACCAGCCGGTCTCGGTGCTGGCGGGCCAGGACCTGGCGCGGGAGATCGCGACCACGCTGGCGGCGACGGTCGAGTCGCAGCCCGGCATGGCCGTGCGATCGTTCGGCAACGCGCCGGCTCGTCCGATCATCCGCGGCCTCGACGGTGACCGGGTCCTGATTCTCGAAGACGGCCAGCGGACCGGCGACCTGTCGAGTCAGTCGGGCGATCATGGCATCACGATCAACCCTGCGGCCGCGACGAAGATCGAGGTCGTGCGCGGACCGGCGATGCTGCTGTACGGATCGAACGCGCTCGGCGGCCTCGTCAACGTCATCGCCGACAGCGTGCCCAGCCAGTCGCTCACGGGAGTGGCGGGAGCCTTCACGGTCGATCTCGGATCGAATGGCGGCCTGGCCACGGGCGCCGGTGACGTCCAGTGGGGCAACGGCTCGTGGGCGCTGCGCGCCGGCGGTGGGGGGTCGCGTTCGGGCGACTACGAGACGCCGGAAGGCACGATCGACAACACGCAGTCGCGGAACGGCTTCACGTCGCTCGGCCTCTCCTGGACGGGAACGAAAGGGTACTTCGGCGGCAGCTACGGCTACGAGGACTCCCGCTACGGCATCCCGTTCGTCGAAGAAGGGCTGGTCGAACTGACGCCGCGGCGCCACATGGTGTCGCTGCGCGGTGAAGCCCACGACCTGTCCGGCTTCATCTCGTCGGTGCGCGGCACCTACGCCGGGCGTCGCTATCGCCACGAAGAGGTGGTGGCCGGCGACATTCACACGGCCTTCCGCAACAACACGGACGATTTCGAGTTCCGCGCCAACCACCGCCGGACGGGGCGGCTGTCGGGATCGATGGGGGCCTGGATCTCGAACCGGGACTTCTCGGCGACCGGCGACGAAGCCCTGTCGCCGCCGGTTGGACAAACCGGGTTCGCCGCGTTCCTTTACGAGGAGATCGCCTGGCATCACGTGACCCTGCAGCTCGGCGGACGCCTGGACCACACGTCGTTCTCGCCCCAGGGCGGCGAGTTGCCCGCCCGCGACTTCACCGACGCGTCGTGGTCGGCGGGGCTGGTCATCAATCCGCCTCTCCTGGACCACCGGACGTCGTACGCCATCAGTCTCGCACGCGCCGCGCGGCATCCGGCCCTCGAAGAGCTGTACTTCAACGGGCCGCACCCGGGGAACTTCGCCTTCGAGATCGGCAACCCGAACCTCGATTCCGAGCACGCGCTCGGCTTCGACGCCTCGTTCCGTTGGCGGTCGCCCAGGCTCTCCGCCGAGGTGACGTACTTCCGCAACAGCATTGGCGACTACATCTTCCGGAACCCGATCGAGGGACTCCCGCACGAGGAGGAAGAGGAGCACGAAGGGCACCACCACGAGGACCTCCAGGTCATCGAGTACGTGGCGCGCGACAGCATCCTCCAGGGCGTCGAGATCCACGCGGACATCCAGATCGCGAGCCGGTGGTTCGCCGACTTCGGCTTCGACTACGTCCGCGGCACGCTGAAGGACACGGGAGACCCGCTGCCGCGAATCCCGCCCGTCCGCGTCCGCGGGAGCCTGCGCTATCAGTACAACGCCCTGAACGCCGGCGTCGAGGTGACGGGCACGGCCACGCAGGACCGGGTGTTCGGCATCGAGACGCCGACGGACGGCTACACGATCGCCAAGCTGTTCGCGTCGTACTCGTTCATGACCGGCGGCGCGGTCTCCACCATCACGGCGCGCGTCGACAACCTGACGAACGAGCTGTACCGGAACCACCTCTCGTACGTGAAGGATGTCGTGCCGGAAATGGGCAGGACGTTCAAGGTGGTTTACGGGATCAAGTTCTAGGCGACAGGCGACAGGCGACAGGGAAGAACAGGCGACAGGCGACAGGCGACAGGCGACAGGGAAAAGCGGGGGGCAGGGATCAGGGATCAGGGGCAGCCCACTGGCGAAGCTGGTGAGGTGTGGCTACAATCGGCCCGTATTCTTCGGGACGGCCGGCCCCTGCGGGCGGCGACGGTCGGCCCCTGCGAGGTGCCTTCATGAGTGACGTGAAGCCGGCGACAGTCATCGCGCTGAAGTGGGAAGAGGGGCTCAGGTTCACCGCCTCGAGCAAGACGGTGACGTGGACGCTCGACGGGAGGAACGAGGCGGGTCCGGGCCCCGTGGTGGTGATGGCCTCCGCGCTGGCGGGCTGCATGGGCATCGATCTCGTGCACATCCTCACGCGCGGGCGGCACAAGGTCGCCGCGCTCGAGGCGGAATTCACGGGCCAGCGCGCCGAGACGGATCCCAAGCGGTTCACCCGCATCGACCTGCGGTTCACGCTGACATCGTCGGCCCCGATCGACGCCGTGGAACGGGCCATCGATCTCTCGCGCGAGAAATACTGTTCGGTCTGGCAGTCGATGAGACAGGACATCGAGTTCGTGACGAGCGTGGAGCTGACGCCGGTCGGGCGGTGAGGCTCGGGCAGAGACAGCCGGCTGGCGGCCGACACGACCCGTGTCAAGCGGCGGCGCAAGACTCCCGGAGCAAACCATGGCGAGCACGGCGACGGCGGCAGTCTGCAAAACCAGCCGGAGAACGAGGGGGTCAGCCGGCGCAGTGGTCCGCGGAGCAGCCGCGCCCGCGCGCGGCCGCGACGCGGCAGCCGGCGGCCAGCGGCCCGCAACGGGCCGGAGGCTGGTTTTGCCGCCGTGTCGAGCGGTTTGCGAAGGGAGTCTTGCGCCGCTGCCCGACACGCCGGGTGCTGCCACGGAATGCCCCGGTCGCCCGCCGTGCGTGCTGCGCCGAAGCCGGGCCGGCGGAGGCGGGTCGAGCGGTTTGCTGCGGGAATCTTACGCCGCCGCCTGACGGACTTGGTGCTGCTCCGGAATGCCCAGGCCGCCCGCCGTGCGCTGAGCGAATCCACCTGAACCGCACGGCACGCGCGGAGGCTGATAGGATCCCGTCACGGAGGGCCTATGAACCGGGTGCTCAGTGTCGGGGGATGCGTGCTCGTCGCCGTCGCGCTGGCCGCAAGCCAGCCCGATCCGGACTCTGCCATCTCGTCCTTGAAGGAGCGCGCCGCCGTCGCGCTGGCCCAGACCTCGGGCAGCATTGAAATCCCCGGCCTCGACGACGAGGTCGACGTGCTGCGCGATCGATGGGGCGTTCCCCATATTTACGCGAAGACCACCCACGACCTGTTCTTCGCCCAGGGATACGTCGCGGCCCAGGACCGGCTCTGGCAACTCGATCTGTGGCGTCGCAACGCGGAGGGCAAGCTGGCCGAAGTGGTCGGCCCATCCGCCGTCAGGCGCGACACGTTCGCACGTCTCCTCCGCTACCGGGGCGACATGGAGGCCGAATGGGCTGCCTACGGTCCCGACGCCCGGCGCATCGTGGAGGCGTTCGTTGCCGGCATCAACGCGCAGATCGCCTACGTCAAGGCCAACCCGGGGAAACTGCCGCTCGAGTTCCAGCTCATCGGTGCCACACCGGAACCGTGGACGCCGGAGGTCGTGATCGGGCGCATGGCCGGATACGTGATGACGCGGAACGCCCGCAGCGAGGTCCAACGCGCGCGATTCGCACGGCGGGTCGGCATCGGACGCGTGACGGAGTTCCAGCCCGTCGAGCCCCCCATCGCCCTCGAGATCCCGGACGGCCTCGATCTCGACGACATCACGGATGCCATCATGGACATCGCCAGTGATGCCAGCGAAACGGTCCGCTTTCCCGAGACCCTTCCCAGGGCCGGCGGTGCGGCTCCTGCGTTCGGCTTCGCGGCACAGGCGCCCGGCGCACCGGCCTCGATTCGCGCGGCGACCGCAGACACGCTGGCTCCGGCCGCGCCGCTCGACAACTGGGCCGAGGACGCGTGGCGGCACGGATCGAACAACTGGGTCATCTCCGGAAAGCTCACGGCGACCGGCAAGCCGATCCTAGCGAACGACCCGCACCGCGTCGTCGCGCTGCCGTCGCTGCGCTACAGCGTCCATCTGGTCGGGCCGGGCTGGAACGTCATTGGCGCGGGCGAGCCCGCGCTGCCCGGTGTGGCAGCCGGGCACAACGACCGCGTGGCCTTCGGCTTCACCATCGTCGGCATCGATCAGCAGGATCTCTACGTCGAGCGGCTCGACCCGGTGAAGCCCGACCACTGTTTCTACAAAGGCGTGTCGGAGCCCATGCGTGTCGAGCGCGAGCTCATCCGCGTCCGAGGCGAGGCCGGGCCGCGGGCGGTCGAACTGCGTTTCACCCGACACGGCCCCGTGCTTCACGTGGATGCCGCCAAGCGGCGCGCCTACGCCCTCAAATGGGTCGGCATGGAGCCCGGGACCGCCGGTTACCTGCGGTCGCTCGCGCTGAACACCGCCCGAAGCTGGCCCGAGTTCCTGGAGGCGGTGCGCGGGTGGCAGGTGCCGTCCGAGAACCTCATCTACGCGGATGTCGACGGCAACATCGGGTGGGTGGCGGCGGGGATGGCCCCGATCCGGCCGGGCTGGTCGGGCCTGCTGCCCGTTCCAGGCCACGAGGGCAAGTACGAATGGGCCGGATTCCTCCGGTTGGAGGACCTGCCACAGGCGTTCAATCCGGCGAACGGGATCATCGCGACCGCCAATCACAACATCCTGCCGCCCGGGTACGACAAACCGCTGGGCTACGAGTGGAGCGCCCCGTACCGCTATCGCCGGATCGTGGAGGTGCTGTCCGCAGGCGTCGAGAGCGGTCACCGGTTCACGGTGGCGGACTCGGAGCGTCTCCAGCACGACGCGCTGTCCGTCGTCGCGCGCGAGATCTGCGACGCGCTCCGGGCCGCGCACCGGGCGCGACCGCTGCTTTCCGGACCGGATTCGGAGGGCCGGCCTTCGGTGCGTGCCCGTGCGGCCGATCTGCTGGCTGGCTGGGACCACGTCCTGGGGCGTGAATCCGCCGCGGCCGCGCTCTATCAGCTGTGGGTGCCTCGCCTCTCGGTGGCGGCGGCCCGCGCGCTCGTGCCGAAGGCGGATCAGCCGTTCGTCGGATCGTCGATGCCGACCGCGCGCCTCCTGCATGAACTCGCTCGCGCCGCCACGGATGCCGCCGTGCAGGACGTGCTCCTCGGGTCCAGTCTCGACGAAGCCTGGCAGGAAGCGGTCAAGCTGATGGGACCCGACGAGCGCCAGTGGGCATGGGGCCGGATACACCGGGCCTCCTGGGAACACGCCCTGGCCTCGACCGACCCGCTGCGCGCCGTGCTGAACCTCCCGGACGTGCCCCGCGGCGGGGACGGCAACACGCCGTTCGCGACTGGCGGAGGCCGACGCCAGACGCACGGCGCCTCGTTCCGCGAAGTCGTCGACGTTTCGGATTGGGATCGCTCGACGATGATCAACGTGCCAGGGGCGTCGGGCCAGCCGGGCAGCCCGTACTATGGGAATCTGCTCGAACTGTGGGCGGCCGAACGGTATCATCCCATGCTGTTTTCGCGGCAGGCGGTCGAAGCGAACGTGGCCGCGCGGCTGCGCCTCGTGCCGGCGAAGTGAGAAGACGGGGACCGAGGACGGAAGAACAGGGGTCGGGGACCTGGGATCGGTTTTCGAGTCCCCAGTTCCCATTCCTCGCGGGCAGGGCGCGGCGCTGACCGCGCCGAGACGGTGATCTGCGCCGGGATCCAGCCGCGGCTGAAGGGCCCCGGCCTCCAGCAGACACGGGCGGGCGCCCGTCTGCCGAGGATCACCGATGATCTGGGGCGCGGCAGGCGACCGGAGCGGAAAGGTGTGATCCTCCGGCGTCATTCCCGCGAATGCGGGAATCCAGGCTGGATTCCGGGTTTCGCTACGCGGCCCCGGAATGACGATCCGAGGGAGGATCACAGACGGGTCGACGGACGTGGAGGAGGGGATGGCAGCGAGTACACCTGGGGTAGCGGTCGTGGGCGCCGGCGTGGCCGGATTGGCGTGTGCGCACGCCCTGCACGAACAGGGCGTGCCGGTGACGGTGTTCGACAAGGCCAGGGGCCCGGGCGGCCGGATTTCGACGAGGCGCGTCGACGAATGGCGCTTCGATCACGGAGCGCAGTACTTCACTTTCCGCGAGAGCACGGTGTTCGGACATCACGTGGACCTGTGGCTCGAAGCGGGCGTGGTCGAACGGTGGCAGGGACGCATCGCCGTCATCGGAGAACAGGGACCCGGTTCCGTTCGCCCGGCCGATCCCGAGACCCGGTACGTCGGCGTCGGCGGGATGAGCGCGATCGCCCGCTACTTCGCCAGTGACGTGGATGTCCGCCACGGCGTGCGCGTGGTCACGCGCTGGAGGGTGGGAGACGGATGGCGGCTCGAAGCCGAGGACGGCACCGACCTCGGAGTCTTCGGAGCCGTCGTCGTGGCCGTTCCGGCCCCGCAAGCCGTTCCCCTGCTGGCGGGTTCCACCATCGAGCAGGCCGCGCTCGATGTGTCGATGGACCCGTGCTGGGCCGTCATGGCCGGTTTCGGCGAAGCGCTGCACCTCGATTTCGACGGGGCCTTCGCCCACAACTCTCCGCTGTCGTGGATCGCGCGCAACACCAGCAAACCGGGATGGCCGCCGACCGAATCCTGGGTGATGCACGCATCGGCCGCGTGGTCCCACGCCAACCTGGAACAGTCACCCGACGAGGCCGTCGCGCGCCTGCTGGATGCGTTCGGCGAGATTCTGGGGCGGCGGCTGCCGCCGCCCCAGGTGGCGACCGGTCACCGCTGGCGCTTCGCCGCGCCGACCCGCCCTCTGGGTATTCGATGTCTGGCCGACGAGGACCTGATGCTCTTCGCGTGCGGCGACTGGTGCCTTGGCGGCCGGATCGAAGGCGCGTTCATGTCCGGGCTGGCCGTGGCGAGCGCCATCCTCGGACACGCAAGAGGGTAGGAAGAACACGTCCGCTCATCTGTGATCCTCTACAGATCCGCGCGTGTCACCGTCGAGGCGCGGTCGGCGACCGCGCCCTACCACACCGCATACGGTAGGGCGGGCTCGCCGAGCCCGCCGGACACCTTGACAGGATCGTCATTCCGGGGCCGCGTAGCGGAACCCGGAATCCACTTGATTCCCGCTTCCGCGGGAATGACGCCAAGGATCACATCCCTGGCGACCCCAGCCGCAGGCCGCGTCCCGACTCGTCTGTGTAGGCGTGGTTTCCCCTGCTGTCTACTGTCTACTGTCTACTGTCCTAGTGTCATTGAAATGCAGAATCGCATTGAACAGCAGGTTGAACTCTCCGAGGTTCTGCCAGCGGAAACACGGGTTCGTTGCGAACATGACGATCCGCCCCGTTCCCGACGGCACCTCGAGAATCGCCGGCACGTTCCGCACCTCGTTCGCGTTACGCATCAGTCCACTCAATACCGCCGCGTCTCCTCCTTTGAACGTCATGAGGACCTGCGCGGCGCGGTCCGCTTCCGGCACGCGCAGCAGCGGACCGTTCGCGTATCTCACCGGGAGCGTCCGGCTGTCGTACCCGTAGAACATCGGGTGCTCGGGCCTGGCGATCTCGGCTTCGACAATCGGCCCCGGCGCGTAGAACTGAGCTGAGGGACGCGCGGCTTCGACGCGGCGCGCGAGGCCGAACTCGGCCGGAAACGCGCTCGCCCCGCCCAGCGTGATGAGCACGCCGCCGCTCTCGACGAAGCGCTGCAGTTCGACCGCACCCTCGAGGCCCATGCCGCCGGTGATGTCGTCCGACTCCCCGTACATGCCGAGGCTCTTGAACCGCTCGCTCTTCCGGTAGGCGAGCGGCCGGCCGACCGGCGCTATGTCGAACACGAGACCCTTGGCGGTGCGGCCCTGATTGGGCACGACGATGACGTCGTACTCGTTCCGCAGTCCTCCGGCGCGAACCCGTTCCTTGTAGATCAGGTCGTAGGGCACCTCGAGCGTGTCGAACGCGAAGCGCACCCACCCGACGTCCTGGGTGCTGCCCCAGGTCGAATAGACCGCGAGCCGCGGCATGTCGGCCTCGTGCATGGGCACGTCCGGCGCTGCCGGCATCTGGGCCGCCGTGAGTCCCAGCGACTCGACGGCAGTCCGGACGCGCGCGGCGCTGCCTGACCCAGCCACGTCCACCATGAAAGAGCCCGCCGGGAACCTGGTGCTGCCCGCCTGGAACGCCTGCTCGGCCGCCCTGACCGTCATGTCCTTCAAGCGGGCGCGCAGCGTCATCATGTTGACCGACCCGTCGTGTGCGATCGCCGCGACCCCGCCCGTGCCGGTCATCGACCCTGCCGGCTTCAGGGTGCGCATGGGCTCGACGGCCGTCGCCAGCACGCGCTTGTCGGCTGTCTCGACGACTGTCGTTCCCGTGGCGAGGCCGAGCGTCCAGCCGGTGTCGTCGTACGTTCTGAGCGCCGGGTCGGGGAACACCTGCTTCTCGAGGAGGATCTTGGCCAGCCGGCCGTACGGCTGGTCGCGCTTGACGACGAACGAGCCAGCGGGAAAGGTGCCTTCTCCCAGCGCGACCTCGGCGGTGGCCCGGCCCACCTCGATGCCCTGCGCGATCAGCGCGTTGACCAGGAAGGCCACGCGTGTGGCATCGCGCTGGCCGGCCGGAATCACGTATCCGTAGGGCGCCCGGGTCTTCCCGTCTTCGATCGAGTTGCGGCTCTTCCGGTAGAAGTTCTCGACGATCACCTGCGGAAACGCCGACGTCAGGTCGAGGGCCGACAGTACGCCGGTCTGCATGTAGTTCGTGTTGTTGCGCAGGGACCACTCGACCTCCGGGTGCGGCGGCAGGGGCCGGTACCATTCACGCGTCGTCTGTCCGCCGCCGGCGCCCGTGCCGCCACCGCCGTCGCGCGCAATCGTGCGCTTCATCGTGTTGGCGCCGCCGTTGCCGAACGTTTCGTACATCCGCAGCATGCCGTTGTGGTTCGACGCCATGAAACCCATGTAGCCCGGGTACCACATGTCGACGAACGCGTGGGTCCACACGCCCGGCATGCCGTACTTGGTCATCTGGGCCATCTCGAAGTTCGAGAACCAGGGCAGCTCGCCGTAGAGGATTGGGTCGAGCGTCGGGTTCTGCGGAGCCTGGCCGCTGAACGTGTAGAGGAAGGGCACCGACTCGTGCAGTTCGTGGATGATGGGCGGGTGCCACTCGAGGTACCAGTCGAGCAGCGGACGCAGGCTCTTCTGGGAGAAGTGGAAGTCGCGGTTGTTGTCGTGGAGGATGTACTTGCCCCAGTAGGGCGGGCCGCCGAACGAGCGCTCCTCGCTGGTCTCGTCGATCTTGTACGCGTAGTACCAGTCCACGTACCGATCGCGGCCGTCCGGCTCGGCGACCGGCGTGATCGACACGATGACGTTGTCGCGGATACGGCGGATCATCGGCGAATCCTCGACAGCCAGCCGGTAGGCCAGCTCCATGAGCATCTCGGGCGCGCCGGTCTCTCCGCTGTGCAGGCCCCCGATGAGGTGGTACATCGGCTTTGCCTTCGCGACGATGTCCAGCGCGGCGCGCTCGTCGAGGGTCCGCGGATCGGCCAACTGCGCGAGGTAGCGCTTGTACCGCTCCAGGTTGGCCATCGATTCATCTGAGCCGACGAAGACGACGACGCATTCGCGGCCCTCGTCTGTCGTGCCGATCGTGGTGACACGGACGCGCGGAGTCGCCGCCGCAAGCGCTCGGTAGTACTTCAGGATGTCGCCGTAGTACGTCAGCGTCTTCGGTTCCCCGATGTGGTGGCCGAGCACGTCCTTGGGCGTTGGAATCCCCCGCGCAACCGGCAGATGGTCCACCAGCGGACTCAGGAACTCCGGCCGCGTGGTCCACTCCCGCACGCGCCGCGCGAATTCCTCATGCTGCTGGCCGGTTGACGCCGTTGCCGTGGCGTTGCCGGCCACCTGGGGCGGGGGCTGCTCCGCCGCCAGCCCGGCCGTGGCCAGGAAGGCCAGGAGCACGAGAGCCGGCAGCCACGGGCGGGTGCCTCGCCGCGAAACTCGAAGACGTGACATTCCTGTAACTCCTTGCCAGTCAGAGAGATGTCCACGCCGGCCCGGTCCGGGTTGTCGGGAACGGCCCGTGCGCAGAGTCCCAATAATCGCAGAAACAGCCCGAAATCGCGTGAAAAAACGGTTGAGATTCCCCGGGGGGAGCCATAGCATGACAGGCTCAACCCGGAGAGCCCGCGATGATCAACGTCTCAGCCATCCGGATGCAGCAGTTCGGGGTGCAGTTCTACCAGGCCTCCCTGACGGCCCGAGACATCGACAAACTGGTGCGGTTCGAGGTGCTGAGCTACGGGGAACAGCACCACCCGGCGGTCCGTGGCAAGAAGCGGACCACTCCAGTCTCGAAGGTCAACTGGGATCTGCTGGAACGCCGCATTGGGGCCAACGAGAAGGCCTACCAGCGGCAGATCATCCGGCGGAAGATCGACGAGCTCGTGCAGTACTACGAGCAGTGCCGCCAGGCGCGGGATCTTCCATCGATCCCGGGCGCGGTGATCATCTCGTGCGACGAGCGGCTGTCGTTCGTGCCGGTCGAGGAAGGCTCCAACCTCGGCACCTTGAAGGTTCCCGAGACGGAGGGCATCCTCCGCGCCATCGACGGCCAGCACCGCCTGCTCGCGATGCACGCCGACATCGATCGCTTCGGCAGCGAGGCGTTCTCGGTGCCGGCGGTCATCTTCGACCAGCTTCCCGAAGACCACATCGTCCAGATGTTCGTGACGATCAACGCGAAGCACACGCGGCTGAACTCGTCGCATCTCGTGAGCCTGTCCGGCCGCCAGCTCTACCGCGACGACAATCTGGCGGCCGCGCACGACATCCTCCGGGCGCTGAACGAGCGCGAGGACTCGCCGCTCTCGGGCATGATCAAACTGCTCGGTGTCGGGCACGGCGCCGTGGCCCAGGCGCCGCTCGCGCAGGAGCTGAAGCGCCTGCTCCAGACCGACGCCTTCGGCAGCGGCCGGCGGGGCGCCGAGTTCCGCGACGACGCCCGGCGCTTCTTCGTGAACTACTTCAAGCAGATCGCGACCTTGTTCGGCACCGCGTGGAACGGCCGCAAGTACAGCATCAAGTCGTCAGCCGCCTTGCGGGCCTTCCTTCGCGTGGCTCCTGACGTCGTCCGGCAGCTCGACCAGGAGCGCGCCGAGCGGACGGACTTCCGTGCGATCGGGCGGGTCATTGCACCCTGGGGACGCCGCATCGGAGACCTCCGCTTCGAAACCGAGGGTGCCTGGGCGAACAACGCGAACGTCGACACCCTCGCCAAGGAGTTGCGCCTGGCGCTGCAGTACCCCGAGGGCATCGGCCCCTGACGCCGGTCGCCTGTCGCCTGTCGCCTATCGCCTGCCGCCCGTTCTCCCCCTGTCGCCTGTCGCCTATCGCCTGTCGCCCACGATGATGTCCTTGTACTTCTGATACAGCCACGCTCCCACCAGCAGAAACGCGCCCAGACCCAGGAAGCCGGCGATTCGGTAGATGCCGCCCAACTGGGACAGGTCGGACAGGAAGACCTTGACGATCGTGAGAGAGAGGATCGCGATCGCGAGGTAGCGCACCGGCCGGTACCGACGGACGATGCCCGCGACGATGAGAGCCGTGCCGTAGACAACCCAGAGAATCGAGAGCGAGGCCTGGAGTGCCAGGTCGGCTGCGGCATCGGATCCCGCTCGAGCGTGCCAGTACGAATTGACCTCGGTCGAGGCGAGGAGCAGCGTCATGACATTGGCCGCGACGAGGTAGGCCGCGCGCATGACGGGCGCCTCTTCCGGCAGCGCCGTCTCCGCGCGCCTGTACGCGGCGGCCGCGAAATACAGCACGGCGATGAGTACTGCCCCGGCGCCCACGCGCGCGTTCCAGACCATCGTGAATCCTGCCGGCGTCAGGAAGAAGTCGTTGAACAGGGCCAGCAGGAGCATCCAGGCCGTCACGGTGACGCCGCAGGCTCTGAGCCAGGCCTGACGGGTGCGCAGGCCGACCCAGACGACGGCACCGCCCTCGATCATCCAGGCGACGATGGCGGGCCAGCCGTCCCAGAGCAGGCCGATGGCCAGGCCCAGCATCGCGAACATCAGCGCGAGCGCATTCGGGGACACCTCCTGGCGCCACCTGCGCGTCGCCCAGGCGAGCGCGGCGTGCCAGGCGGCCTGGACGAGGGCGAGACCCACGGACCACGGCAGCGGCCAGTCCCACGTCAGCGCGTAGACGCCTCCTGCGAGCGCCAATCCGTTCGCATGGAACAGCGCGACGTCGGCCCGTGGCGGGCGATCGTCGGGTCTGCGCGTGCGTCCCTCCCACTGCCCGGCCAGGTGCAGCACGTAAACCGCCAGAACCGCCACCGTGGCGGCTGGCACCCATCCCGGACTGCGGTGCTCGACGACCCAGCCGATGACGAATGGCGCAGCCGTCAGCAGCACGACGAGACGCAGCCACGCCCGATCGAGCCGGATGCTCGCGACGACACCTGCGAGCGTGAAGAGCAGGAGGTAGACCAGGAGCGGCAGGGGATGCGACTGGAGGTTTACCAGCGACGCGACGTGGAAGACGATCGGGACGGTCGCGAGGAAGGGCTCGATCGTACCGTCGGTGCCCGCAAGCCATCCGGCCGCGGTCTTGCCCGCACGCGATCCCCTGCGCAACACCCACCAGGCCGCGAGGAAGATCGTGCAGAACGCCACCAGAAACACCTGAGTCGTGGCGTACTTCGACGCGTCGTAGTATCGGTCGGCCCAGGCGATGAACGTCAGGGCGGAAAGAGCGTAGGCGAAGAGGCTCAACGACGGCCAGGACCGCCTGCCGGCCAGACAGACGGTTCCGACCGCGAGGATTGCGTCGTAGGTCAGCAGCGTGACCTGCCTGTCTTCGCCCCCGCCGACGAGGAACGGTGTGGCGAACCCGCCCAGCACCGCGACGACCGCCAGCCCGTACGCGGGCAGGCGGTCGGCCATCAGCGCCGAGGCCAGCGTGATCGCGACCATCAGGCCGAACGCCGCGCCCTGCGAGAGGAGCCCGTAGAACGAGATGGCCGCGAACGTGGAGATGTAGAGCGCGACGAAGCCGGTCCCTGCCAGGATCTGGCCGTACTGCGCGTAGCCACGCCGATCGAGGCGCCAACCCAGCGCGACGAGCGCCAGCCCGGTGAGGCTTCCGAGCCCCACGCGGGCGGTCTCGTTGATCCACTCGTTGTCGAAGGCGTACTTCACGAAGAATGCCACCCCGAACAGGAGGGCGACCGCGCCGACGTACAGCAGGCCCCGCCCGCCGATCCGGCTCTCGATGGTTTCGGTCGGCCGGCTGGGGCCGGGATGGCCGGTCTGCCGGTCGATCCCAGCAGCATCGGCGGGTTCCTGCGCGACGACGGTGTGGGCCGTCGACAACCCGACAGTTTCCGGCGCGACGGCTGCGGGCTCAGGGGTCGGGCCGCCATCCGGAACCGGTTCTGGCCGAAGCGCCGTGACGGGCGGCTGGGGCGGCGGCGGTTCCTCCCCGGGCACCGGAGCTGGGCCCGGCGCTGCCGGGGCACGGCCGGCTTCCGCTCGTACCTCGGCGGGCTGCGGTGCGGCGGTGCTGCCGTCCGCCGTCCGCATATCCGACAACCACGTCCGCTCGAGCGTCCGCACGGCTGACTCGAGCGCACCGATCCGCTGCTCGAGCGCCTGCGCCGCCGCTCTCGCCCGCCGCATCCCGACAAACGAGGCGATGGGCAGTACGACGGCCAGCGTCACCGCGGCGACCGTCAGCCCAAGCGCGAACAGGATCGCGGCCATTTCGTCCATGTGAGTTCCCTCGCGCATACAATACGCCGGATTGGACACGGAGTTGTGTGCCGGGGCTGTCGATTCGTGAGAAATCCGGCCCGCGGACCGCGCGGCCGCCCGCGAGGGCGTGGGCCTGGGAGGAGTGGTGATGCCGAAGGTCAACAGATCCGGACGTTGGAACGGGTTCTCGATGCTGGCGGCGCTGTTCGTGCTCGGGTGGGTCGCGACCGTCACTGCGCAGGCGCCGCCGTCGTCGATCCTCGAGGGCTTCGAGGGCGACGATTACACGCGTTACGAGTTGCTGGCGCCGGACTCGGCCCAGTTCAAGATCGTCTACGAGGTGACCGCGACGCGGCCCGGCGCCCGCTACTACTTCAACATCATCCGCAAGGGCAGCGAAGCCAGCGACGAGGCGGTGTACGACCGGATGACCGGGCAGCCCCTGCCGTTCACGGTCGTCAGCGGCACCGAGGCGCGCGCGGCCGGCCAGGCCAACGCCGATCCCGAGGCGAGCTACATCCAGGTGACGCTCGCCCGTCCGGTGCCCGAGGCCGGCGAAACGCGTCTGCGCATCGACAAGACGTACCGGGATCCGAAGTCGTACTATCGCGAGGGGGATCTGATCGTCTTCAACCGCGGGCTCGGCATCAAGCGCAACAGCGTGGTCCTGCCTGCCGGCTACGAGGTCGTGGCCTGCAACGTGCCGTCGCAGGTTCTCGCCGAGCCTGACGGGCGGACGGCGATCAGCTTCCTCAACACGTACCCCGGAGAAGCGCCGCTCGTCCTCAAGGCACGGCCGCTGCCGAAGCCCGCAGCCGCGGCCGCGACGAAGCCCGCCGCACCCGCCGCGGGGTCGCGTCCCGTCACCACGATGAGCGCCGGGTCGATGGCGTCGCGCCTCAGCGAACGCGCGCGCCAGGATCGCGAGATCGTCTACTTCCTGCAGCAGCCCGAGACGCACGCCTTCGCGCTCTATCACGACTACACGGAATCACGCCCCGGCACGGACAAGTACCTCAATGTCGTGCGCGCGGGAAGCCGCGCGTCCAATCCGGCCGCGCGCCTGCTGGATACGGGCGAGACTCTCAGGGTTGAAACGCTCAAGGGCAGCGCGATCACGGCGGCGAAGATCGACATCGGCGAAGAGGTCAGGCCCGAGACGGAGGTCGTGGTCATCCACTTCCCGGCCGTACAGAAGGGACAGACCGTCCGCCTGCGCATCAGCGAGACCTACACCGACGAGGGGCGCTACTACCTGAACGGCGACGAGTTCGTCTGGGACCGCGCACTCGGCCGGTCCCGCAACGCCGTCGTCCTGCCCGCCGGCTGGTACGTGACCGCCAGCTCCATTCCGGCCGTGGTGACGATGACGTCGGACGGACGGGTGCGGCTCGACTACAACAACCCGCGCCCGGACGAGGTGGCGGTGCTGCTGAAAGGCCGGCGGCGGTAGATGCGATGAATCTTGACTGGGGCCGGGGACCGGGGATCGGGGGCCGGTTGTGGATGTCCCCAGTCCCATCGCCGACTCGACGTCATTCCCGCGAAGGCGGGAATCCAGAGCTGAATTCCGGGTTCCGCTGCGCCCCTCGCCTTCGCTCAGGGCAGCCCTGATCCGCGCCGTTCCTCGGCCAGGCTCGGGACGACCCTGAGTGTGTCCAAGGATCGAAGAAAGCGGCCCCGGCATGACGAACTCAGGAAGGACCGCAGACGACCGATGAGTGAGGAGTCCCTGCAACGCGGAGTCGTACCCCGGTGCCGCCACGCCGGGGAGTGCGGCGGCTGCTCGTGGCAGCACGTCGCCTACGACGACCAGCTGCGTCTCAAGCAGCGCCGGGTCGAAGAACTCATACGGGCCGCGCTCGGCCGCACCGCACCGGAGGTCTCTCCGATGGTCGGCATGCCCGTCGGAGCCGACGGGATGCCCTGGGGGTTCAGGCAGAAAGCGTCGTTCGTCTTCGGGCCCGGCCCGCGCGGCCGCGGGCTCCTCATGGGCCACTACGCGCGCGGGACGAACCGGGTCATTCCCGTCGAAGAGTGCCCCGTGCACGCCGACCGCGCCAACCGGATTGCGTTCGCGCTCCGGGACCGTCTCGCACGGGCGTCGATTCCGGCTGCCGGACCGAAACTCGACGGCCTGCTGCGCCATCTCATCGTCCGGACGACCGCGGACGACCGCGAGGCGGCGGCGATGCTGGTGGTCACGCGCAACGACCGTCGTCTGCGGGCGCCGCTGACCGCGTTCTCCGGATCTCCGGACGCGCCGGATAGCCTCCTGATCAACGAACACGACGAAGCCGGGCCCTACATGGTCGGCCGGCGGACGATGACGATCGCCGGGCCCGGCCGGGTGTACGAGCGGGCGGTGGGGCCGGCATTCCTGATCTCGCCGGATTCGTTCTTCCAGACCAACGTCCGCGCGGCACGGGAGTTGGTTGGGTTGGTGGCTGCGCACGCGGGTGCCGAGTCGCTGCGCATCCTGGATCTCTACTGCGGAAGCGGACTCTTCGCCGTTCCGCTCGCGCTGGCCGGGCACCGCGTGACGGCAGTGGAAGAAGACCGCCGGGCCGTCAGGAACGGCGAGGAGAACGCCCGCGTCAACCGCGTGCCGGGCCAGCGACTCCGCTTCCTCGCGAGCCGGACGGAGGACGCGCTGCCGCGCCTGGGACGCGAGGCGTTCGACCTGGTCGTGCTCGACCCGCCGAGGCAGGGCTGCCCGCGGATGGTGCTGTCGATCGTGTTCGAGCGAATGGCGCCGGCGCGCGCCGTCTACGTGTCGTGCAATCCCGAGGCGCTCGCCAAGGAGTTGCCCATCATCACCCGGGCCGGTTATCGCGTCGACTCGGTGCAGCCCGTGGACATGTTCCCGCACACGCCGCACGTCGAGACGGTGGTGGGGCTGTCGCGCGATTGACGCCGCGGGACGGCGGAAGAGTTCCAGCGAGGCTGCGCCTCATTTCGATTTTCGCTCGGCGACGCGCTTTTGAGCCTCTGCGATCTCCTTGGGCGTCATCCACCCCTTCATCGAATCGAGCAGCTTGCGGGCTTCGTCTACCCAGTCGAACGCCGCATCCTCGTCGAGGGAATCCAACGCTATCGTGAGCCACATCATGGCGGCGACGTCGTCGCGGTTCACGCCATCGCCGCGGACGAGGAGCCTGGCCAGGTAGACCTGAGCAGCAGGCTCATCATGTTCGGCCGCCTGTGCCAGCCAGCGCGCGGCCTCGGTGGTGTCGGCAGAGAAGCCGTCTCCCGTTGCCAAGGCACGCCCGAGCGCCGTTTGGGAAGGCGCATGGCCGAGAGACGCGGCCTTGCGGTAGAGTCCGAGTGCCTTCTCGAAATCCTGGGGAACCGTGACGGTGCCGGTGAACCCGAGGTAGTAAAGTTCAGCCAGTTGTCCGCAGCTGAAACCGGCCTCGTGATCGCAGGCCAGCCTCCAAAAAGAGAGAGCCTTCTCCTCGTCCTCGGGGACGTGCTCTCCAAACCAGTAGCCGTTGCCCAGATTGTGACAGGCTGTTGCGTCGCCGAAGTCGCAGGCGAGAAGGTACGCCCGCTCGGCCCGGCCGGCAGCCGCCGAGTCGGGTTCTCCAGCGAATACATCAAAGGCGAAA
Source organism: uncultured Vicinamibacterales bacterium (assembly GCA_964481395.1). Taxonomy (GTDB): domain Bacteria; phylum Acidobacteriota; class Vicinamibacteria; order Vicinamibacterales; family JAKQTR01; genus JBFMFH01. The sequence continues at coordinate 16,695 of CAYZYG010000014.1, read as the reverse complement.
TAGAAACACGCGCTGGGAGCCCCGTTGTTGCATCCCAACTCGAACAGCCTCCTGGACTCGCTGGGGTTGCGCTTCAACCCGAGCTTCTCGTTGCTGTAGGCGCTGCCCAGCCACAGACACGCATGCTCGTCCTTCTGGTCGCATGCCTTCCGTAGCCACGCCACCGCCGTTTCGGCTCCGATGCCCGGTGGTGTGCCGAACGCCTCTTCGCTGGCGAGGTTCCTGCAGCCAATGAGATCTCCGAGATCGCACGCCCGGCGCCACAAGTTGACGGCACGGGGCCGGTCCTCCGGGAGGTGCGGGCCGCCGGTAAACCCGGAGGCCAGCACCGTACAGGCATACGCCATGCCTTTCGAACACTGCTCGTCGAGGTACTTGGCCTGATCGGTGAGCTCGACACTGATGGTCGCCCGGCCGCTGGGCCGATGAACCTCGAGGCGGACCACCATGCCGACGGCAGCGTCCTGCTCGACTCGTCTCGCCACGTCCCCGCCGACCCTGGTCAGGGGGTGGCCGTTGAGGCCCACGATGATGTCCCCCACGCGCAGGCCTGCCCGATCGGCCGGACCTCCGCTCAGAACCCGGAGAACCCGTGCTCCCATCTGGTCCAGAGGGAACCCCTTCTCCTTCCGGAACTCATCGCTGGCGATTCCCGTGACGAATCCCGGAGAGGGGAAAGGCGGTGACGTGGGTGCCGCTGGCTGCCGAGGAGGCTCGGCTCCCTTGACGTCCTGAGCCGGTGCGTGGCCAGTTGCGCGGAGTGCGTCGAGGACGCGATCCGTCACGCCGACCGCGCGCAGCCGCTTTTCGACTTCCGGCGTGACGTCGATCGCCGAGCCGCACCTGCTGATGAGATCCAGCAGGTCCGCCTCCGGGGCCTGCCCGGCCGCCAGCTTCAGGATCTGCAGTTCATCGAGGCGCCCCGAACACGGCGCTGGCGGCTGTTGCCCGGCCAGCTCCTGAGTGCTCCACACCAGCAGCATGACGACGACGCACGCGAGGCGCATGTCATCCCCTCCTGCACGGGACCGTTGGGGCACGACGGGTGCGCATAGCATACCCGATCGACGGCGGGGGCGGAGTCATCGTCGCAACAGGGATCGGGCGGGTGGTCGCCTGCGTCATGCCGGCCAGGAGAGGGAATCCGGGACCAGAGAGCGACCATAGCGGCAGCACGGAACAGCAGAGCCAACAGCACAGCCAAGCACAGAGCCGCGCGATACGCCCGGTAACGCCCGATCATCCGCACGGTAGTCCAGCGCGCGATAGTCGCGCGATGGTCCGCGCGATGGTCCGAGTTGACAGCTCGATCGAAAAGGCGCAGAGTTGACCCGCTGCAGGCGCAGCCTAGCGCCCCCGGACGAGTGCCTGCCGTGGGGTGGCCCAGCCTCCTGGCCACTCGGCGAGCGCAATACCCTCCAGATACGCCCAGCGTCCTGTCGGCCGAGGTGGGTCATGTCCACGCCCGGGTCGCCGTTCGGCGGTGCTGCGTCCGACCCGCTTTTGGTCTGCCCCTCCCATCCGAATCGTCCCGCCCAGCGGGCCACGGTTGTCTCGCCCACTCCGGCCACGCCGGATACTGAGGAGGTTCCCGCCATGCCCACGAGACGGTGCTCCCAGAGAGGAACGGATATCCGGTTCGTCCTGTGCGCCATCATCCTGACGTTGGCGATTCCGGTACTGCCGTCGGGCGGGGCCTTCGCCCAGGAGCCCCCGTATCCACACGCGACCGTTCTGGAGCAGAAAGACTTTACGAACGCGCTCAACGCGGCATCTCCGCCTGCCGAAATCCGGAACCCGACCGGAGCGAAGGGCTGTATGCAGGCGTGCGTCGCCAACGAAACCTGCGGCAGCTGGAACTTTCTGCGTCCATCGGGCGGGGATGCTGATGGGCACTGCTGGCTTCTCAATGGCTGGGCGACCAGCCCGCTTCGAGCCGAGCCCCAGCGCGACGTGGGCTTCGTGGACCGCACGCGAATCAACACCGCGCGGCCGGCGACCGGCGCGGCGGTGGCGGCACTGGGGACGTGGACGTGGTGGAGCGGGGAGAACGTGATACTCGCGGATGGTACCTGCGTCCTTCGGCAGAACGGCACGGCGCGGGGCAGGTGCACCTGGGGCCCGGAGACGAAAGACGGCCGCCAGTACCTGGTGTTTCGCTGGGCGGACGGTCCCGTCCAGTGGATGACCAGCATCAGCGAAACTCGGATGGACGGCCGGGATCAGTACAACACGAAACTGGAGGCGACGAGAACCAAAGGGCCCGAGTCGTCCCCACCGCCGGGCGACGGAACCGGTAGCGGAACCGGAACCGGAGGCGGCACCGGGACAACGGTCGGCCCCGGCACGACTACAGGACAGGGAGAGACGGACCTTGGCAGGCCCGATCGCCCCAATCGGCCCAGGATCCCGGACTCGGTGCAGCACGAAGTGCCCCTCTCCGTACGCGTGGGCACGAGGACGGTCGAACCTGGCGGGACTGTCGATGTTCCCGTCGAACTGATCGGGAGCGGCGACGTGGCGAGTCTGAACGTCACCATCAGGTACGACCCCGCCGTCGTCAGCGTTGTGGGGACGCCGGCGCGCGGCAGTGCGCTCGGGGATGCGCTCTTTGAGGCGAACGCCAGTCCCAGAGGTGAGCCGGGCATCATCTATCTGGGATTCGCCGGCAAGGCGAGCGTATCGACCGGATCGCCGTTTGCCGGGATTACGTTCAAGGCCGTCGGCCGGGCGGGTTCGCGAGCGGCTCTGGTGCCGAGTGTCACCAGTGCGAACGCGAGCGGCGGTGCAAAGGTGGGTGTCGCAACCATCGACGGGGCGGTCGAGATTCGCCAGGCCTCGCTCACGGGAGACTCCGATGGCGATGGCAGGCTCACCGCGAACGATGCGAAGAACGCGCTGAAGATGTCGGTGCGGCTGCTGGATGAAGATCGTAAGTGCGACATGGACAAGGATGGCCGCGTCACGGCCAACGACGCGCGGTTGATCCTTCAGGCCGTCGTCGGCAAGTAGGGAGGAGGGCAAACCGATGAAAGCACATCGTGCGATGCGCGGGAGCGTAATCCTCCTGGCCTGCCTGCTGGCGGCGACCGCCTCAGCCGCGCCCGTCGGACTTGGGTTCGAGGCCAAGAGCGGACCTGGCGGCGGCAGCGTCGAGATTCCAGTCGTGGCCGACGGGGCTGTCGGCCTGGGCGCGATCCAGTTCGACGTGGTCTACGACGCGGCGGTCCTCGAACTGACCGCCGTTGCCGCGGGTGGCCTTCTGCCGGGGGCGATGCTCGACTGGAACGTGGTCGAGCCAGGCCGGGCTCGCCTGGCGGCGGCCATGTCGCAGGCCGTGACGCAGGCCGGCGGGCCGCTCGTGATCCTGACCTTCACGGTGATGGACGGCGACGACACGACCGTGCCGCTCAGCCTGCACGAGGTGCTGGCGTGGGAGTACGAACGGTCGCTCGAAATGTCCGTCGCGCCAAGGGCGGGTTCGTTCACGCGGACAGGCACGTCGGTCCTCTTGTGGGTGGCGGCCGCCGCGGCGCTCGTGCTGGTGGCTGTGGCCGTGGCGTTCGTGGCGCGTCGCAGGTCCTCCACGAAGGCTGATCCCGCGCCCCCCGAGAGTGCGTCGCACCGTGGCTCGACCATCCAGGCCGAGGGCTTCTGCCCTCACTGCGGCAAGCCCGTCGAGGCCGGCAGCCGGTTCTGCCGGGCGTGCGGTGGGGCTCTCGGCTGATGCGTGTCACGGAGCTGGCCGTCGACCTGTAGCGTGGGGTTCCTGATTCCGGAGGCGGCCCATGAGACCGGCGACTTCCGTACCCCGTGTGGTGGCGTGGAGCGTTGCGATCATGCTGGCGTGGACACTCGGGGCGTCCGCCCAGCCGTACCCGCACGGTACGATGCAGAACGGCATCGGGATCGTCGGCGGCGACGTGCATCACTTCGACACCTCCGCCGGACCGGACGTCTGCCGGAACGCCTGCGCTCAACACGAGGCGTGCAGCGGGTGGGAGTACCTGCCGCCCAATGTTCCCGGGGCGTCAGGGCCCGTCGGGCACTGCTGGCTGAAAGGCCCCGGCTACGGGAACCCCGTGCCGAGTCCCACGCGCATCAGTGGGTTCGTGGATCGCACGCGGGTCAACCAAGCCAGGCCGGCGGCGGGGACCGCGTTGAATCTGGTCGGCAGATGGCGCTGGCCGGGCGGTGTGAACGAGCTTGCTGCCGATGGCACGTGCCGGTCGGTCAACGACAATGGCGAAGCCTATCGCTGCACCTGGGGAGCTGAGAATCGGAACGGCCAGGCGCTGTGGGTCGTACGCTGGCAACACGGCTATATCGACGCCATGAGGTTGTCCGCCGATGGCCAGCGGCTTGACGGCCAGAACAACCATGGAACCCGGCTGACATGGGGACGGCTGTCGGGACCTCCTCCGGCGAAACCCAGTGCGCCGAGCCCTGCGGCCCCTCCGCCCCCCGCCCAGACGCGACCGCCTGTATCAGCACCTCCGGCGCCGGCACCCCCTGCTGCGCTCCCACCTGCGAATCCGAGGGACCAGGACTGCCGCGTCTACGCGATCGGCGCGGCCGACCAGGCGCGCAACCTCAGCGCAGCAGGCTGTTCGCTCGGGGGGCTCAGCTCGGACGCGAACGCACTCTACCGGTGGTGCCTTGGCGCTGAGACGAGCGCGGTGAACGCCGACATCGCCCGCCGCAACGCGCTGGTCGAGGCGTGTTCGGGGCAGCAGGCGCTCCAGGCCACCTGTCGGACGTACTCGCTCAGCGCGCTTAACCAACTGGAGCAGGCACGGAGCCTGGGATGCGGATTCAGCGAAACCGGGACCTGGAGTCCCGACGGTGACGGCCACTATCGCTGGTGCCTGGCGGTGACCCCGGCGACGGCCGACCGCGAGACTGCAGCCCGGACGAGCGCGCTGGCTCGTTGCAAGGCGACTCAAGAGTCCCGCGCGAGGCGAGAGGGGACTTGCCGGTCGTACGCGAAGGACGCGGCCACACAGGCACGGTCTGTGACGGCCGCCGGCTGTTCGCTGGGAGGGCTGACCGCTGATGAGAACACTCTGTACCGCTGGTGTCTTGGTGTCGACGGAAGCGCGGTGAACGCCGACATCGCCCGCCGCAACGCGCTGGTCGAGGCGTGCTCGGGGCAGCAGGCGCGCGAGGCCACCTGTCGGACGTACTCGCTCAGCGCGCTCAACCAGCTGGAGCAGGCACGGAGCCTGGGATGCGGCTTCAGCGAAACGGGGACCTGGAGTTCCGATGGTGACGGACACTATCGCTGGTGCCTGGCGGTGACCCCGGCGACGGCCGACCGCGAGACTGCAGCCCGGACGAGCGCGCTCGATGAATGTCGAAGAACTCGAGAGGCGGTGACGCGCCGGGAGACGGCGTGTCGCACGTACGCGAAAACGGTCGCAGACCAGGCCCGGGCGATGCTGGCCAAGGGGTGTGCCCTTGAGGGACTCGCCAGGGACGAGGCCCCACTGTACCAATGGTGCCTCGCAGCGCCGGATCGCGCCACGGTTGACGCCGACGTCGAACGTCGGAACGGACTCTGGAGAACGTGTGAACGGGAGACCTCGTGTCGCACGTACGCTGGAGCGGCGCTGACCCAAGTCCAACAGGCCAAACGCCAGGGATGCGGATTCGCCGAAACCGGAACCTGGAGCGTCGACCGCGACTCGCACTATCGCTGGTGCCTGGCCGTCGATCAGACGGCCACCGATCGCGAGGCAGTCCGGAGGGCGACGGCCCTGCTGGCCTGCGAGCGGGCGATGGACGCGCGCCGCGCGAAGGAGGCAGCTTGCCGGGAGTACGCCGCCGCGGCGGCGCAGCAGGTCAGGAACGCCGCTGCCCGGGGGTGCGGATTCACGGGTAGCGCATGGAGCTCCGACGTCTCAGCCCACGTCAAGTGGTGCATGGCCGTCGATGAGAAGGCGCTGGCTGACGGCGCGCGCGAGCGGGACACCGCGCTGGCAGAGTGCACGGCGACCAAGGCTCGTGAAGCGGCATGCCGCGACTACGCGAAGGCAGCCCTGGCGCAGGTGCAGCGCGCGTCGTCGATCGGCTGCGGTTTTCCGCCGACAGGAATCTGGAATCCGGACAGCGACGCGCAGGTCAAGTGGTGTCTCGCCGTTGATGAAAAAGCGGAGGCGGCCGGTGCTCGACAGCGGGACACTGCGCTGGCGGACTGTGCGGCGACCAAGGCGCGCGAAGCTGAGTGCCGTGACTACGCGAAGACGGTCCTGGTACAGGTGCAGCGGGCGTCGACCGTCGGTTGCGGTTTCCAGCCGACGGGACTCTGGAATCCCGACAGTATCGCGCACGTCAAGTGGTGCCTGTCCGTCGATCGGGCCGCTACCGACCGGGAGACCTCCCGGCGTGCCGCTGAACTTCGCGAGTGTGAAGCCGCGCAGGCCGCGCGGGTTCCGCACGATGTCGCGCCATCCGATCCGGCTCCGAGGCCCCCGGCTTCCCCCGCCGGCACCGGTCCCCTGTCCGCGCCGCCGGCCGCTGTCGGGACGCCAACCGCGCCTCTCGCGCCGGCGACCGCACCCGCACCTGGGCCGGGGAGGGGAGCCGGCTCCACGAGCGGGGGTGCGGAACCCGGGGGAACCGGGTCGCCTGTTAACCAGGGAATCGGAGGGCCGATGACGGCCGCTCGCGCCCTGGACGCGCTCAAGATGTCGGTCAGACTGACGCGCCAGGACACGAGTGTGGATCTCGACGGCGACGGCCGCGTGACCGCCAACGATGCGAGGCTGATCCTGATGAAAGTCGTCGGGAAGTAGATCCGATCCTACGTCCGGTATTCCGCGTTGATCGCGACGTATTCGGCGGAGAGATCGCACGTCCAGACGGTGGACCGACCGCTGCCTCCCGTCCCGAGATCGATCGCGATGTCGATGTCGCTGCCCGTGAGATACTCCGCGGCCTGCGGCGCGCGCTCGTCGAACGGGACCCCTTCGTTGAAGAGGACGATGTCGCCGATGCGGACGGACGCGCGGTCGGGGTCGAAGGCGACGCCGGCGCGGCCGGCTGCCGCAACGAGGCGTCCCCAATTGGGATCGCCGCCGTGGATGGCCGTCTTGGCCAGCAGCGAGTTGGCGATGACCTTGGCGGCCTTCTTCGCCTCCGCGTCCGATGACGCGCCCGACACGGTGACCGACACGAGCTTGGTCGCGCCCTCGGCGCCGCGGACGATGGCCCTGGCGAGTTCGCCGCACACAACGCGCAATCCCGCGACGAGCGCGTCGTAGAGCCCCCCTTCGACCGCCACCTTGCTCGCGCCGCCGGCCAGCAGGAACACGCTGTCGTTGGTCGAGGTATCGCCGTCGACGGTGATGGCGTTGAACGTGCCGTCAACCGCTTCGGCGAGCGCGCGCTGGAGATCGGGCGGGCGCACCATCGCGTCGGTGGTGAGGAACGCCAGCATGGTCGCCATGTTGGGCTCGATCATGCCCGCGCCTTTGGCCATGCCGCCGACGTGAAACGTTCCGGCGGGCGTGAAGACCCGGACGGCCGCCTCCTTGGGCCCGCGATCCGTCGTCAGGATCGCCTGGGCGGCTTCGAGATGGTTGGTGCGCGAGAGGCTGCGGACGGCCTGACCGATGCCGCGGCGGATCTTGTCGGCGTCGAGCTGCACGCCGATCACGCCGGTCGACGCGACGAGCACGTCCTCGGGTCGGCAGCCGAGCGCGCTTGCCAGAAAGTCAGCCGAACTGCGGGCCACCGACAGGCCCTCCGGCCCGGTGCAGGCGTTGGCGCAGCCGCTGTTGACGACGATCGCGGCCGCGCGCCCGCCCGAGCGCTCGAGATGATCGCGCGACACGACGACTGGGGCTGCGACGGTCCTGTTCGTGGTGAACACGCCGGCGGCCGTCGCGAGATTGTCCGAGACGATCAGGGCCAGATCGAGCGCGCCCGTCTTCTTGATGTGGCAGGCGACGCCCGCGACCCGAAACCCGCCGGCCGCGGTGATGCCGCCCGCGGCGGGCTCGAGCGTGACGCCGTCAGGAATCCCTTCGCTCACGAGAATCGCTCCCGTCCCGGGGCCGGCAGGCCTGCGCGCCCGAGGCACGAGTCGATCATGGCGTACTGCCCGCACTTCTGGAAGAGCGGGCAGTTCCAGCAGTCGGCGGCGACCTTCTCGGGCAGCCAGAAGTGGGGCACGATCGAGAACCCGAGCCGCGTGAAGAAGCGCGGGTCGTGCGTGAACGCGCAAAGCGTCCGGAATCGACCGGCCCTGGCGCGGCGGCGCAGTTCCCGGACGATGATGCGGCCGAGGCCCAGGTTGCGGGCGGATTCGTGTACCACGAGCGACCGCACTTCGGCGACGCCCGCGCTCAGAGGCGCGAGTTCCGCGCATGCCAGCGGCTCGCCATCTCCGGACGCGACGACGACGAACCGGCAGACGTGCCGCGCGACGTCGGCCAGCGTGCGTGGCAGCAGGTGCCCCGCCTCGAGATTTCGCGCGATGAGCGCGTGGATGGCCGCGGCGTCTGCCGGGGCAGCCGGGCGCGGAACGGGACCGGCCGGCGGGGCGTGCGGCTCCGGCGGGGCGATCGGACTCGAGACCTGGCTGTTCATGCCCTGTGCTCCGCTGTCGTGTGGGTCAGGACGTCGTCCAGCATGTGGAGCGCTTCGTCCGCCTGCGCTTCGGTCAGCACGAACGGCGGCAGCATCCGGATGACAGAGCCGGCCGTGCGGTTGATGAGCAGTCCGGACGCGAGGGCGCGCTCGACGAACGGACCTGCGTCCGCGTGAAGATCGAGCCCCCACATGAGCCCCGCGCCGCGGATCTCGCGGACGATCGGGTGGGCTGAGGCGAGGTGCGCGAGTTCCTTCCCGAGGTACGCGCCGACGCGGTTCACGTGCTCGAGGAGGCCGCCGTCCGTCAGCGCTTCGAGGAAGACCATGGCGGCGCGGCAGGCGAGGAGATTCCCGCCGTAGGTGCTGCCGTGGTCGCCTGCTGAGACGGCCGCGGCCATCCGTTCGGAGAGGAGCGCAGCGCCGACCGGCATGCCGCCGCCAAGCGCCTTCCCGACGGCGGCGAGATCCGGGCGCAGGCCGAGCGTCTGGTACGCGAAGGGCCGGCCGGTCCGCCCGAGGCCGCACTGCACCTCGTCCGCGATGAGCAGGGCGCCCGTCCGCTCCTGGGCCTCCGCGATCGCCGTCGCCATCCCGGCGCCGAGCGGTCGCACGCCGCCCTCGCCCTGGATCGCCTCGATGATGATGGCCGCAGTGGACGGCGTGACGGCCGCGGCGAGGGCTTCGGGATCGCCGGGCGGCACCCAGGTGACGTCGGCCAGAAGTGGGGTGAACGGCGCCCGGTAGTGCTCGTCCCACGTGAGCGAGAGCGAGCCCAGCGTCCGGCCGTGAAACGCGTGCTCGAAGGCGACGATGCCCGTACGGACGCGATCGCCGGCAGTGTACCAGTACCGCCGGGCGAACTTGAGGCATCCTTCGACGGCCTCGGTGCCGGAGTTGCAGAAGAACGCGCGACCGAGGCCCGAGAGCGAGGCGAGGCGCGCGGCCACCTGTCCCTGCAGCTGGTGGAAGTACAGGTTCGACGTGTGGACGAGCGTGCGCGCCTGTTCACTCAGCGCCTCGGCGAGGCCCGGATGGGCGTGGCCCAGCGACGCGACGCCAACCCCCGAGATCAGGTCCAGGTACCGGCGACCGGTCTCGTCGAAGAGGTACACTCCCTCACCGCGGACGAAGACGACCGGCGCGCGCTTGTAGGTCTGGAGCACGTGCACGGCCTCGAGCGCCTTCGCCTCGCTGCTGATGACGGATGGAGCGGGCAGTGTCATGGGACGATCCTCGTGGCATCGACGCCGACGCCGTTCGCGCCGGAGACCACCTCGGCAAGACGCCGGGGGTCGGAGCCGTTGATGACGATCACGTCGGCGACGCCTGCCGCGAGGGCGGCGCGGCAGGCCTGCAGCTTCGCCAGCATGCCCGCGTTGACGGCGCCGCTCCGGATCATGGCTGACTCGGTTGCCTGGTCGAGGACGGGGATCGTGCGGCCCTCGCCGTCCAGGACGCCATTCGACGTTCCGGCGATGACCAGCCGCGCCGCGCGCGTGCGCGCGGCAAGCGCGGCCGCCAGCGTGTCGGCGTTGACGTTGTAAAGCGCGCCGTTCCGCCCCGCGCCGATGCTGGCGACGACGGGAAGGTATCGGCCGTCCAGCAGATGGCCGAGCAGCGCGGCCGCGCCGTCCAGGAGCGGCTGACCGACGCGCTCGAGCGACACGAGTTCGCCGGACGCGGTGCGGTAGGCCGGCATCGGTTCGACCGGAACCACGCCGGCGTCGGCGCCCGTCAGGCCCACGGCGTGGCCGCCGGCGGCATTGATCGCGGCGACGAACCGGGTGTTGATCGACCCAGCCAGCACCGACACGACGACCGACAGCGTGGCCTCATCGGTGACGCGGAGTCCGTCCACCTGACGCTTCTGAATGCCTGCCGCCTTGAGCGACGCGTCGATCTCCCGTCCGCCGCCGTGGGCGACGACCAGCGGGAGATTGCCCGCTGCTGCGGCGATGGCTCCCGCGAGCGACGCCATTCGCAGGGGCGTTTCCAGCAACTCGCCGCCGAGTTTCAGCACCACGGGCGTCGGGGTCGCGCTTCCCGTCGTGTCGGCGCCGGCCCGGGCCCGGCCGGGACACTCCTGCGGTCGCTCACCGGCCTGCGGTGCCATCAGAGCAGACCCGCGGTCTCGCCGAGGCCGCCCATGAGGTTGAGACATTGCACGGCCTGGCTGGCCGCGCCCTTGAGCAGGTTGTCGAGGCACGACACCAGAACCATCCGGCTTGACGCCTCGTCGATCCGCCAGCCGATGTCACAGAACGGCGTGTGGGCGACGTGCTTGATCTCGGGCAGATCCGCGCCGCGGAGACGCACGAACGGGCTGTCGGCGTACGCCGCGTCGAGTATCCCCGCCACGTCGGCCGCACGGGAGCCGCGAACCAGTCGAACGTAAATGGTTGCCAGAATGCCCCGGTTCAGCGGCACGAGGTGCGGAACGAACACGACGACGCGACCCAACTCCTGTTCCATCTCGACGGTGTGCCGGTGGCCGAACACGCCGTAGGCGGCGGCACTGCCGTGATTCTCCGAGAAGTGCGTCCGGTCGCTCGGAGCCTTGCCGGCCCCCGACACGCCGGACTTGGCGTCGACGACGACGTCTCCTTCGAGCAGCCCCGCGGCCGCGAGCGGGCCCAGCGCGAGCAGGGCAGCCGTCGGATAGCACCCCGGGCACGACACCAGACGGGCTCCGGCGATTGCCGTGCGGTCCCGCTCCGGCAGGGCGTAGACTGTCCCGGGCGGAATGGCCGCGGTGTCCGGGTACCAGCGCACCCGGGCGTCGTCGTCTCTGACCCGGAACGCGCCCGACAGATCGACAACGCGGCGTCCGGCGGAGAGGAGTTGCGGGCCGATAGCGGCGGCGGCCTTCTCGGGCAGCGCGAGGCATGCGATATCGCAGGCGTCGATGAGCGCAGCCACGTCGAGCGGCCGGATGTCATCGTCGAAGATACGGGTGAGCGCCGGCAGGCGCCGCGTGTCGCCTGATCCGGACGACGTCGCGAGGGTGAGCCGCACGGACGGATGGCGAGCGAGCAGGCGGACGAGTTCATGCCCGGCATAGCCGGTCGCGCCGGCCACGGCGACACGGAGGGCGGAGGATGGGAGTCGGCTGGCCATGTCAGAGTGAATAAGTATGCAGAACGGACGACGCTTGTGTCAAGATAGTCGGCACAAAATAAGCGACAAGTCTTGACACGAAGTGAATAATCATCAATATTTATGAATAGACTTACACAACCATGATGAAGCGGCAGCGCCAGTCGGCGATTCTGGATCTGGTCGATCACGAGGCCATCGTGAGCCAGGACGCCCTGCGCCGGCGGCTCGAGCGCAAGGGCTTCTCGGTGACCCAGGCCACCCTCTCTCGCGACCTGAAGGACCTCGGTCTCGTCAAAGGGCTGGCGAACGGCGCGTACCATCGGCCGGGCGCCGAGCCGGCCGCGCCGGAGCTGATTTCGGCCCGCCTGCGACACGCGGTGCAGGAGCATCTGACGGGCGTGGACCACGCCGGGCAATTGGTCGTCGCCAAGACAGGGACCGCCCAGGCCCAACCGCTGGCGGCGGCCCTCGATCTTGCCGCCCTCGCCGGCGTCATGGGCACGATTGCCGGCGACGACACGGTGCTCGTCATCTGCCGGGACGCTCGCACGGCCGCACGAACGGCGCGGCACATGCTCGAGCTGACCGCAGGGTAACCCAGTTCATGGAACGGATCGTTCTGGCGTACTCGGGCGGAGACCGGTGCACGGCGGCGGTGCCGTGGCTCGCCGCCACCTTCGGGGCGGATGTCATCACCCTCACGGTCGACGTCGGGCAGGGGGGCGATCTCAACGCCGTTCGCGAACGCGCCCTGTCCGCAGGTGCCGTCAACGCGCACGTGCTGGACGCGCGCCAGGATTTCGCGTCCTCGTTCGTCCTGCCCGCGCTGCAGGCGGGCTCCGTGCGCGAGGGCGGCGATCCGCACGCCACCGCGCTCAGCCGTCCGCTCATCGCCAGCCGACTCGCCGAGATCGCGCGAATCGAGGGCGCCTCGGCTGTCGCCCACGGGTGCCGCGACCAGGGCGACGACCGCCTGCGTCTCGAGCGGTCCGTCAGAGCCGTCGCCCCGGACATCCGGATCGTGGCGCCGCCGCCGACAGCCGTGACTCAGGACGCCGTGATACGCGCCGGCGCCGCATCCGGGCCGCGCCGTTCAGGGGTCGACGCCAGTCTGTGGGGCCGAACCGTGCATCTGGATGGCCTGTCGGATCCCTGGGGCGAACTGCCAGGCGGTCTGTTCTCGCAGACGACAGACCCGGATCGGTGGCCCGCGCATCCGGCCACGCTCGACATCGAATTCAGCCGCGGGGTGCCCATCGGGGTGAACGGCGTGTCCATGGGCCTACTCGAGCTGATCGACAGCATCACGACGATTGCGGGCGACCACGGCGTCGGCCGCCTCGACACGTCGACGACAGAGGTCTCTGGCCTGAAGACCCGGGTCATCGGCGAGGCGCCTGCCGCTGTCGTGCTGCTCGCCGCACACCGGGAACTCCAGCGCCTCGTCGTTTCGGCGGACCTCGAACAACTCACCCGCGACCTCGCCATCCGCTACGCCGATCTCGTGGATCGCGGAGCGTGGTTCTCGCCGACCCGGAGCGCCATCGACGCGCTGGTCGCCGACGTCGAGCCGCGAGTCACCGGCACGATCCGCCTCGCGGTATTCCAGGGCAGCTGCCGGGTCCGTTCGCGGCGGTCGCCGTTCGCGCTGGACGGTCGGACGGCCGTTCCGGACGGCGTGCCGGCACCGCACGGAGTCTTCTGATGACCACGCATCTCTGGTCGGGCCGGTTCGATGGGGATCCGGATCCGGACGTGTTCGGCTTCGGCGTTTCCCTGCCGTTCGATCGGCGTCTCTTCGAGGACGACGTGACGGGCAGCCTCGCGTGGGCGCGCGCGCTCGCGCGGGCCGGGGCGATCTCGACAGACGACGCAGACGCGATCATCAGCGGCCTGCAGGCAATCCTCGAAGAGGGACGGCGCGATCCGGGATTCGTCACGGGTCCGGACGAGGACATCCATGCCTTCGTCGAACGACGGCTCGTGGAGCGGATCGGGGAGGCGGGCAAACGCCTCCACACAGGCCGGTCGCGCAACGAACAGGTGTCGCTCGACCTGCGGCTCTTCCTGCGGCGGCGCATTCCACTGCTGCGCGACCTCGTTCGCCGGCTGGTGTCGGCGCTCGCCGATCAGGCCTCGTCCTGCGGGGAGGCGGTCATGCCGGCGTACACGCACGTGCGACGCGCGCAGCCGGTCCTCGCCGCTCACTACTTCCTCGCCCACGCGGCCGCGCTGCGACGCGATGTCGCCAGGCTCGAGACGGCTTCGGCCGATGCCGACGCCATGCCGCTCGGGTCGGGAGCCATCGCCGGAACGAACTACGCCGTCGACACGACGGCGCTGGCCGCCGAGCTGGGGTTCTCCCGCGTCGTGGTCAACAGCCTCGACGCCTCCTCGGACCGCGACTTCGTGTCGAGCTTCCTCCACGCGTCCGCGCTGACGATGGTGCACCTGAGCCGGCTGGCCGAGGATCTGGTGTTCTTCACCGGCGAGGAGTTCGGCTACTTCGACCTGCCCGATCGCTTCGCCACGGGCAGCAGCCTCATGCCCCAGAAGAAGAACCCGGATCCCCTCGAACTGGTTCGCGGCAAGACCGGGCGCGTCGTCGGCGCTCTGGCCGGATGGCTGACGACGATGAAGGGACTGCCGAGCGGCTACAACCGCGACCTCCAGGAAGACAAGGAAGCCGCGTTCGACGCCGAGGCGACGCTGGCCGGGTCGCTCGCCGCGACAACGTCGGTGGTCGCCGGGCTTCGCTTCGCCGCCGATCGTGCCGCGGCGGCGGCATCGGGGCTGCTGCTCGCGACCGATGTGGCGGACTACCTGGTGGCGCGCGGCGTGCCGTTCCGCGAGGCGCACGCGACGGTCGGCGCCATGGTCCGGGAACTGGCGGCGACAGGGCGCGACTTCAGCCACCTGACTCCCCAGGAGTGGGCGCGGTTCGCCCCGGCCTTCGGTGAGGACGCCGGATGGACGATCACCGCGCGCGCGTCGGTCGGCGCGAAGCGCACGCCCCAGTCGACGAGTCCCGACGCGGTCCGCCAGGCGCTCGCGGAACTCAGGGCGTGGCTGGGAGCACAGGGACCGGGGGCCGGGGCCCAGGGACCAGGAACCGCATCCTGATGTTGCCCTCAGGCCCGGAGCTTGTTATCATCCCTTGTCCTACCCTACGACCAGTTGCGTCGGGCATTCTTGGTTGGTCCAGTCGTCACCGCGCACGCCGCGCGCCCAGGCGCGCTGACGCGACTGAGCTCAGGGTTTAAGAGCGACGCCCATTCCCGCCGTCTGGTTTTTCTTGGGAGAGCTTCATGCTGCAGCGGCAGCTACGGGTCGGTGACATCGTCGAAGACTACTGTCCGCGCGAACGGCGCCTGAGCGACCACGCCGTCGTGGCTATGGTTGGCGAGACTATCCGCCAGACCCGATGCACGACGTGCGACGCGGAGCACGAGTACAAGCAGGCCAAGGTTCCGGTCAGCCGCAAGAAGAAGGTCGAGGTTCCGCTGCCGCCGAGGACGGCCGCTCCGAGCCCGGAGCCGGCGAACGGCGCGCGGCTGGATCCGCTGCCGGCGGGTCCGTTGGCACAGGACGGGCGTACAGAAGATGCGGAGGCCCCCGTTGCCGTGGCGAATCCGATGGCAGCCGCCGCGCCTGGGCCGCTCGAAGCCGAAGCGGATGAGCATCCCCCGCGGGGCCCGCACGATGGTCCCGTGCACCGGCGCCTGATTCGGGCCACGCTGCCGCGGGTGGAGGGGCAGGAAGTCACGCGTCCGATTCCCGAGTTCACGATGCACCGCGTGCCGGCGGGCCGTGGCGGCTTCCACGGGAAGGGATTCAAGCAGGGATCCGGCAGCCAGCACCGCCAGGGCGGACGCTCCGCTCACGGGAACACGGGTCAGTTCGGTCATCGCGGGCACGGCGGCGGCCAGGGGCACGGCCGCGGCGGGAATCACCCGCAGGGCGGACACGGCGGGCGCCATCCCCAGCACGGCTCGCCATCGGGGCCCAGGCGCCGCAAGAAGCACTGACCCTCCCATGAGCGTTCTGGCAGGCAAGCACGGCCTGATCACCGGTATCGCCAACAGACGCTCGATCGCCTGGGCGATTGCCAGGTGCCTTGCCCGCGATGGGGCGCGTCTCGCGCTCTCGTACCAGGGCGAGCGCCTGGGCGAAAACGTCCGTGAGCTGGCCCAGGAGATCACCGATCCCCTCCTGCTTCCTATCGATGTCACCTCGGAGATGGAGATCGACGAGGCGTTCGAGACCATCGCCGGGGAGTTCGGGGGACTCGACTTCCTGCTCCACGGCGCTGCGTTCGCTCCGCGCGAGGAACTCTCTCGCCCCTTCGTCGAAACGAGCCGGGAGGGGTTCCGTATCGCCCTGGAGGTGAGCGCGTACTCGCTCGTCGCCCTGTCGCGCCGGGCAGCGCCGATGATGGCCGCCCGGGGCGGCGGCAGCATCCTCACGCTGACCTATCTTGGCAGCGAGCGCGTTTTCACGAATTACAACGTCATGGGCGTGGCCAAGGCGGCGCTCGAATCGTCGGTCCGCTACCTGGCGGCGGACCTGGGGCCACAGAACATCCGGGTGAACGCGATCTCGGCCGGGCCGATTCGCACGCTGGCCGCCTCGGGCATCTCGGGGTTCTCGAACATCCTGCAGGTCTACCGCGACAAGGCTCCGCTGCGGCGAAACGTCGAACTCGAGGAAGTCGGCGAGACCGGCCGGTTCCTGCTGGGGCCGGAGAGCTCGGCGATCACCGGCGAGATCGTGCTGGTCGACGCCGGGTTCCATGCGATGGGGATCTGAGAACAGGGACTAGGCGACAGGCGACAGGCGACAGGCGACAAGGGAAGAACAGGGATCAGGCGACAGGCGGCGGGCGACAGGGAAGAACGGGGATCAGGCGACAGGCGACAGGCGACAAGGGAAGAACAGGGATCAGGCGACAGGCGGCGGGCGACAGGGAAGAACGGGGATCAGGCGACAGGCGACAGG
>CAYZYG010000013.1:0-68009 GCA_964481395.1 uncultured Vicinamibacterales bacterium | reverse complement strand
GGGCGATGCTGTGGGGCCGCGTCACCTACGAGATGATGGAGAGCTACTGGCCGGCAGTCGCCCGCGGCGACGAGGAGGCGCCGCCGGCAATGCGCGAGTGGGCGATCAAACTGGAGGCCAAGCCGAAGTACGTCGCGTCGTCGACGCGAAAGAACTTTCCGTGGACCAACAGCCACCATATCGCCGGCGACCTGCGTGCGGGCGTGCAGAAGCTGAAAGACGCGACCCCGGCCGGCGTGCTCCTCGGCAGCGGCAAGCTCGCGACCGAGCTCGACCGGCTGGACCTGATCGACGAGTACAAGTTCCTGGTCCACCCCAGGATTGCCGGCCACGGCCCGACCCTGTACCAGAGCGGACTGCCCAGCGCGCGGCAGCTCGAACTGGTCTCGGCGAAGCCGCTCCGCGGCGGGGCGATCGCCGTGCACTACCGGCGGGCGCGCGGATAACAAGGCCCTGCAACCGATGCCGGATGCTGTGATCATGAGCGCGCCACTGCATTCGTCACTGCTGTGAACGACGAAACGATTGGCTGGATCGCGGGATGGGAGAAGCTACGCCGCGACTACCGGCATGCCGGCATCGATCTCTTCCTCTCCACGGAGCACCAAGGCAAGGGCTTCGGGGCCGAGGCGATTCGTCTGGTGTGCCGCTTCCTGTTCGGGGAGCGGGGGCATCATCGCATTACCATCGACCCGGCTGCCGACAACGTTCGCGCAATCCGCGCCTACGAAAGAGTCGGCTTGCCGACCCTGCCGCCGCCGTCGCGCGCCACGGGGCCTCTTCGTCGCAGGCCTCGCGACAGGTAGAATTCGCGGAACACCTTGGAGGCGACATCCGGAGATGACTCGACCGAAGCGACTTGCCGCCCTGGCCCTGGTCGTCCTGGCCTGGCTCCCGCTCACCGCCCAGCAGGCGCCGTCCGGCGCCGACCGCGTCCGTGAGCGCTACACCAAGTACGAGTACCAGGTGCCTATGCGCGACGGCGCGCGGCTCTTCACGTCCGTCTACGTGCCCAAGGACACCTCGAAGACCTATCCGTTCCTGGTGACCAGGACGCCGTACAGCGTCGGCCCTTACGGAATCGATGCCTACCGATCGTCGCTGGGGCCCTCGGAGCACTTCGAGAAGGACGGCTTCATCTTCGTCTACCAGGACGCGCGCGGCCGCTACATGTCGGAGGGCGAGTTCAAGCAGGTGCGCCCCCACGTGCCGGTGAAGAAGGGCCCGCAGGATGTCGACGAGAGCAGCGACATGTACGACACGGTCGCGTGGCTGCTCGACAACGTTCCCCATCACAACGGCCGCGTCGGCATGGTCGGGGTGTCGCAGCCCGGCTTCCACGTCGCCGCGAGCATCATCGACGCGCACCCGGCGCTGAAGGCCGCGTCGCCGCAAGCGCCGACCGCCGACTACTACCTGGGCGACGACGTCTATCACAACGGGGCGTTCATGCTGGCGGCGAACTTCGGGTTCTACTCGTCGTTCCGCCCGCGGGTCGGCGGGCCGGCCCTGCCGACGCAGGAGCCGCGCTTCAGCTACGGCACGCCGGACGGGTACGAGTTCTACCTCAACCTGCCGCCGCTCGCCGAGGTCAACGCGCGCCTCTTCGACGGCAAGGCCGGCTACTGGCAGGAAATCGTCGACCATCCGAACTACGACGAGTTCTGGCAGATCCGGTCCATCTGGAAGCACGCGCAGCGCATCACGCCCGCGATCCTCAATGTCGGCGGCTGGTTCGATGCCGAGGACCCGATGGGGCCGCTGCACATGTACCGGGCCATCGAACAGCACAGCCCGGCGACGGACAACCGGCTGGTAATGGGGCCATGGTCGCACGGCGGGTGGGGCCGCGGCACCGGCGAGCGGCTGGGCAACATGTCGTTCGCGGTGAAGACCGGCGAGGTCTTCCGCGAGCAGATCCAGTTCGCCTTCTTCATGCACCACCTCAAGGACGCGCCGCTGCCCGACGGCTTCCCCGAGGCGTTCATGTTCGCGACCGGCATCAACGAATTCCGACGGCACGACGCGTGGCCGCCGAAAGGCGTCACCCCGCTGACCGTCAGCCTGGCTGCCGGAGGCCGGCTCGTGGAGGGTGCTGGCGCGTCGGGCCCGGCGGCGTTCGACGAATACGTGAGCGACCCGAACAGGCCCGTGCCGTTCGTGGGGTACGTGGTGCAGGGCATGACGTCAGACCACATGACGGAGGACCAGCGATTCGCGGCGACCCGCCCGGACGTGCTCGTCTACTCGTCGCCGCCGCTCGACGGGGACCTGGCCGTTGCCGGTCCCATCGGTGTGAAGCTGACCGTGTCGACGAGCGGGACGGACAGCGACTTCGTCGTGAAGCTCATCGACGTGTATCCGGGTGACTACCCGCAGCCGGAGGCAGCGCCCGCCGCGCCGGGCCAGCGGCCGCCTTCGAACTACGTCCGCATGGGCAGCTACCAGCAGCTCGTCCGTGGCGAACCGTTCCGAGCCAAGTTCCGCCAGGGCTTCGAGACGCCGGTGCCGATGACCCCGAACGAGGCAACGGCCATCAGCTTCGAACTGCCGGACGTCTACCACGTGTTCCGGCGCGGGCACCGGATCATGGTGCACGTCCAGAGCTCCTACTTCCCGCTGGTGGACCGGAACCCCCAGCAGTTCATGGACATCCCGAAGGCGAAGCGGTCCGACTTCCGCAAGGCGACACAGCGCATCTACCACGGCTCGACGCTCACGCTGCCGGTGGAAGAAGGCCTGTGGCCGGGCGCTCGGTGACGGCCACACGACGGGGACCGGGGACCTGGGATCGGGGGCCAGCTAAGGATGGCTCCCGATTTTGATGTCTGACCCTCTGGGTGTCTCCCGGTGGACGAATGGGGACGTCTGCGTCGCAGAACCGATCCCCGGTCCCCGGTCCCTGGTCCCCGGTCCCCTGGGGTGCCTGGTCTCTTGACTTCCCCCCGCCTTCCTGCTGAAGTACGGTTCGCTGGGGGCTACACGCCTCCGGCGACCGCGTCGGGTTCCGGAACGACGGGCGGCCGTGTCACGGACCGCCCATCATCGAGCCGGAGCATGAGCAACCAGATATCACCACCCGCACGACCGTGGCGCCGCGCCCAAGTGGGGACCCGGAGCCGCAGATAGGACCACCAGATGGCCAAGATACGACCCTTTCGCGCCCTGAGGCCGGACCCTGCCCTCGTGTCGCTCATCGCCTCCGTCCCGTACGATGTCGTCAATACCGACGAAGCACGGGCGCTGGCGGCCAGCAACGACCTGAGCTTCCTGCACGTGTCGCGGGCGGAGATCGACCTGCCGCCGGACACCAATCCCTATGCGGACCTCGTCTACGAGACGGCGAAAGCCCGTTTCACACGGATGCGGTCGCAGTTCGTCATCGAGCCAGAGCCGGCGCTCTACTTCTACAAGCTGCGGATGGGCGCGCACGAGCAGACGGGGCTGGCGGCGTGCTATTCGGTCGACGAATACGACGCCGACCTGATCAAGAAACACGAGAAGACGCGGCGGGACAAGGAAGACGATCGCACGCGGCACATCACCGAGCTGCGAGCGCAGACCGGACCGGTGTTCCTGACGTACAAGGCCTCGGCCGAGGTCGATGCCGTGGCGGCCCGCGTGACCTCGACGACGCCGCTCTACGACATCGTCGCGCCTGACGGCGTAGCCCACACGCTGTGGAAGGTCACGGGAGCGGAGGCGGCCGCCGTCGTCGCCGGGTTCGCCAAGCTGCCGGCCCTGTACATCGCGGACGGCCATCACCGGGCGGCCAGCGCCGCCCGCGCGCGCAAGGCCGTCGCGCGGGACGCCGGGCCCGATGGCGTGGTCGAAGCCGACTGGTTCCTGGCCGTGGCGTTTCCCGACAACCAGACGCAAATCCTGCCGTACAACCGGGTAGTCAAGGACCTGGCCGGTCTCACGCCTGAGGCCTTCCTCGCGGCCGTCAAGGGGACCTTCCCGGTGCGGGAGGGCGGACCCGCCGCACCGGCACGCAAGGGCGAGGTCGCGATGTACCTGGGCGGAGCCTGGTACACGCTCGACGTCGGCACGAAGGCGGGCACGGACGTCATCAGCCGCCTGGATGTCAGCATCCTGCAGGATCACCTGCTCGATCCAGTGCTGAAGATCGCCGACGTGCGCACGGACAAGCGGATCGATTTCGTTGGCGGCATCCGTGGTACCGGCGAGCTCGAGACACTGGTGGGAAGCGGCAAGGCCGCAGTTGCGTTCTCCATGTTCCCGGTCACGGTGGCCGATCTGATGGGCATCGCGGACGCGGGTGAAATCATGCCTCCCAAGTCGACGTGGTTCGAGCCGAAGCTGCGGGACGCGCTGGTCATTCATACGATCTGACGGACCCTGGGCCCGGGATCCGGGAACCGGGGAGCCCCGCGCGCTGCCGCGCGTCGGACGATCCCTGGAGCCCACCGGATCCCGGATCCCGGATCCCGGATCCCGAGGAGAAGTCATGAAAGTGCTGATTGCGGACAAGTTCGAAAAGAGTGGACTCGATGCGCTGAAGGAAGCCGGCTGTGAGGTGCTCTTCCAACCGGATCTCAAGGACGCGGCCCTGGCCGAGGCGCTGGCGTCGAGCCAGGCGGAAGTGCTCGTCGTCCGGTCCACGAAGGTGACGGAAGCGATTCTCGAAGCCAGCAACCTGGCCCTGGTCGTGCGGGCTGGTGCAGGCTACGACACCATCGACGTCAAGGCGGCGTCGAAGCGGGGCATCTACGTCTCCAACTGCCCGGGCAAGAACTCGATTGCCGTGGCGGAACTGGCCTTCGGGCTCATCCTCTCGCTCGACCGGCGCATCCCGGACAACGTGGCCGAGCTGCGGGCGGGCAAATGGAACAAGAAGGAGTACTCCAAGGCGCGCGGCCTCTACGGGCGCACGCTGGGGCTGCTGGGCTTCGGCAGCATCGGCCAGGAGATGGCCAAGCGCGCCCAGGCCTTCGGCATGAACATCGCGGTGTGGAGCGAGATCGGCGTGGAGATTGGCCGGGACGGCCTGCCGATCGACCTGCCCCTGCTCGTCCGGCTGCGTCCGTCTTCCGGCTATCCGATCGAGCCCGTCGTCCGCGTGTTCGACACGCCGGCCGAGGTGGCGGCCAACTGCGACGTGCTGAGCGTACACCTGGCGCTCAACGACAAGACGCGCGGCTTGGTGAACGCCGACGTGCTCGGGAAGCTGAAGCCCGGATCGTTCTTTGTCAACACCGCCCGTGGTGAGGTCGTCGATTACAAGGCGCTCGAGGACGCCGTGAAGAACAACGGCGTCCGCGTCGCGGTCGACGTGTACGCCAAGGAACCGGCGACGCCGTCCGGTGACTTCGTGGATTCGCTGGTCGGCCTGCCGAACGTCTACGGCACCCACCACATCGGCGCGTCGACGGACCAGGCACAGGAAGCCATCGCGGCGGAGACCGTCCGCATCGCAACCACCTACATGCAGACCGGCCGGGTTCCGAACGTGATCAACCTGAGCAAGCGTACGCCGGCCACGCACGTGCTGGTGGTCCGCCACCAAGACAAGCCCGGCGTGCTGGCGCACGTGTTCGACCGGCTGCGCGAGTCGGGCCTCAACGTCCAGGAGACGGAGAACATCATCTTCGCGGACGCCGAGGCGGCGGTCGCGCGCATCAACCTCGAAGGCGAGCCGTCGAGCCAGGTGCTGACGGCCATCAAGTCCGGCAACAGCAACGTGCTCGACGTGCACGTGGTGTCGATGAGCTAGGAGAATCCCATGTCCACTGCAACCCCACGCGTGTTCAATTTCGCCGCCGGCCCGGCCGTCCTGCCGCTGCCGGTCCTCGAGGAGGCCCAGCGCGATCTGGTCAGCATGCCCGGCGTGGGCATGTCCATCCTCGAGATGAGCCACCGGGGCAAGTTCTTCGATGCCTGCGCGAAGCAGACAGAAGCCGACATCCGCACGCTTGCCGGCATTCCGGACGACTACAAGGTGCTGTTCCTGCCAGGAGGCGCCAGCCTGCAGTTCTCGATGGTGGCGCTGAACTTCCTGCCCCCCGACGGGTCGGCCGACTACATCGTCACCGGCTCGTGGTCGAAGAAGGCGGTGAAGGAGGCCAAGAAGGTCGGCGGCGTCAATATTGCCTGGACGGGCGAGGCCGGGAACTTCACCACCGTGCCGGCCCAGGCCGATCTGAAACTCGATCCGAAGGCGGCGTACGTGTCCTTCACGTCGAACGAGACCATCCACGGCGTCGAGTTCAAGTACGTGCCCGACACCGGCGGGGTGCCGCTCGTGTGCGACACCTCGTCGGACATGTTCAGCCGGCCGCTCGACGTCACGAAGCACGCTTTGATCTACGCCGGCGCCCAGAAGAACATCGGGCCGGCCGGCGTGGCGCTCGTCATCGTCAAGGACGAGTGGCTGAAGAAGCGCATCGACGACCCCAAGCTGGCGACGATGCTCAACTACGCCATCCATGCCGAGAACGGGTCGATGTACAACACGCCACCCGTCTTCGCGATCTACATCATGGGGCTCGTGATGAAGTGGCTGCTGTCGATCGGCGGGCTCCCGGCCATCCACGAGATCAACCAGCGCAAGGCGGCGAAGCTCTACGCCGAAATCGATCGCACGGGCTTCTACAAAGGGCATTCGGCGAAGGAGTGCCGGTCGCTCATGAACGTGACCTTCCGCCTCCCGAGCGCGGAACTCGAGGAGAAGTTCGCGAAGGACGCCAAGGCGGCCGGCCTCGATGGACTCAAGGGCCACCGCTCCGTGGGCGGCATGCGCGCGTCGATCTATAACGCGTTCCCCGAGGCGGGCGTCGACGCCCTCATCTCGTTCATGCAGGAGTTCGAGAAAAAGAACGGGTAGGGGTACTGACGATCGTCAGTAGACAGTAGACGAACGGGGGCGGGAGATGACTCCGGCCCCCGTTCGTGTTTTTGTTCGACTCCCGAATTCCGACTCCCGAGTCCCCGGGCCAGGGTTCGTGTCGCCAGTGTGCTACACTCTGCCCCTGCTTCGGCGGGCGCTGAGGCTCGCCATCACATCCAGCTCATCGCGAGGTACTCATGAGCAAGCGGCGTACGTTCGCGGCGGCCGTGGCACTGGGCGCAGGCCTGGCACTGGCCGGCCTCGGCCCGGTCGCGGCCCAGTCCTTCCAGTCGTTACCGGCGGACGCGCTCAGGGCCCTGCCGTGGCGCAACATCGGTCCCACGGCCCAGACGGGGCGCATCTCGGCAATCGCCGGCATTCCCGGGGACATCAACACCTGGTATGTCGGGGCGGCTGCCGGCGGCGTGTTCAAAACCACCAACAACGGCGTGTCGTGGACGGCGCTCTTCGACGGCCAGCCGAACGTGTCGATCGGCGACATCGCGCTGGCGCCCTCGGACCCCAGCGTGGTCTACGTGGCCACCGGTGAAGGCAATCCCCGGAACAGCGCGTCGTTCGGCGAGGGCGTGTTCAAGTCGATCGACGCGGGCGAGCACTGGACCCACGTCGGGCTGAAGAATGCCGACAAGATCGCCCGGCTGCGGATCGATCCGCGCAATCCTGACGTCGTCTACGCGTGCGTGTTGGGCGGCGCCTGGGGGCCGAACGAGGATCGCGGCCTCTTCAAGACCACCGACGGCGGCAAGAGCTGGGACAAGATCCTCTACAAGAACGACCTTACGGGCTGCTCCGACGTGGACATCGACCCGACCAACGCCAACGTCGTCTACGCCGGCATGTACACCTACCGTCGCTGGGCCTGGTACTTCGATTCTGGCGGCGGCGAGACGGCCGTCTACAGGTCGTCGGACGGTGGTGCGACCTGGGAGAAACTCTCGGGGCCGGAAGCCAACCGGGGCCTGCCGAAGGGGCCGATGGACCGCATCGGGATCGCGGTTGCGCGCAGCAACCCGGCCGTCGTCTACGTGATCAGCGAAACGACAGACGAAGGCGAGGTCTGGCGATCGAATGACGCCGGCGCGAGCTGGCGGATGGTCAATAAGGATCCGAACACCAACTTCAGGCCGTTCTACTATTCCGACATCCGTGTCGACCCGCAGCATCCCAATACCGTCTACTCACTCTCGGGCCCGCTCATGAAGTCCGAGGACGGCGGCCGCACTTTCGTCCGGATCGGGAACTCCACGCACGGCGACCATCAGGCCATGTGGATCGACCCGACGAATTCGAACCGGATCCTGAGCGGAGACGACGGCGGATTCCAGGTGTCGTACGACGCGGGCGCGACCTTCGACATCCTGAACAACATCCCGTTCACGCAGTTCTACAACGTCGACTACGACCTGCGCGTGCCGTACCACCTGTGCGGCGGACTGCAGGACAACGGCACATGGTGCGGGCCGAGCCAGACGCCAGGCGCACCCGGCACGCCGAAGAGCGCGTGGCAGAACATGGGCGGGGGAGACGGGTTCTACGCCGTGCCGGACCTCGCGGATCCCGACCTGGTCTACAACAACCTCCAGGGTGGCGTGATTTCCCTTACCAACAGAAAGACCGGCGCGTCGTGGGGCATCAACCCGTACCCGGGGGGCATCGGGTCGAGCGGGCAGTGGATGGCGCCACAGAAGTACCGCTTCAACTGGGACGCGCCGATCGTCCTGTCGCCGCAGGATCCGAAGACCGTCTATTACGGCGGCAACGTCCTCTTCAAGACCACGAACTACGGCCAGTCATGGGAGGTCATCAGCCCCGACCTCACGACGAACGACAAGGAGAAGCAGAAGTCATCCGGCGGGCCGATCGTGACGGACAACACGGCGGCCGAGTTCCATTGCACGATCATCAGCATTGCGCCGTCGCCGCTCGACGCGAATCTCATCTGGGTGGGGACGGACGACGGCAACGTCCAGATCACGCGCGACGGCGGCAAGACCTGGACGAATACGTTTGCGAACGCACCCGGTGTGAAGCCCAACGCCTGGATCAACGCAGTCGACGCGTCACGCTTCGACAAGGGCACGGCGTACGTCTCAGCCAGCCACTGGCAGAGCGGCGATTACGCCCCGTACTTCTACAAGACAGTCGACTACGGCAAGAGCTGGACGAAGATCACGAACGGCCTGCTGCCGCGGGGCTGGTCGCACGTCATCCGGGAGGACCCGAAGAATCGGGACCTCCTCTACGGCGGAACCGAGAACGGGCTCTACGCCTCCTGGGATCAGGGCGCGACGTGGGTCTCCATCCGCAACAACATCCCCGCAGTGCCGGTCCGGGACATCAAGATCCACCCGCGCGACAACGACATCATCGTCGCCACGCACGGGCGCGGCATCTACATCCTCGACGATGCCGGGCCGTTCCAGGAACTGGTGTCGGCGATGAAGGCGGAAGCCTACCTGTTCCCCGTGCGTCCGGCCATCCGCTGGGCGGGGAGTTCCGGCATGTTCCGGCAGAACGAGCGCGACTGGATCGCGCCGAACCCGCCGGCGGGCGCGTACCTCAACCTGTACCTCCGGAACGCGACCAGGCAGCCGCTGACCATCACCATCACGGACAGGTCCGGCAAGACGGTCCGCACGATCCGCAATCTGCGCGCCCAGGCCGGCGTGAACCGCTTCATCTGGGATCTCCGGCACGACAACCCGGCGGCCAGACCTGACCCGGCGACGGACGCCGTTCCGGGGGGGGGGCGGGGGCGGGGCGGGTTCGGGTCGTCCGGTCCCGCGGTCCTGCCCGGCGACTACGTGGTCAAGGTCAGCGCCGGCGGGCGTGAGCTGACCTCGCCGGTGACGGTCCGGCTGGATCCGGAGGTGACAGTCTCGCTGGCCGACCTGCAGGCGCAGATCGATGCGGCGTTCGCCATGCTGGCCGTGCAGCAGCGTGTGAATGCCGTCATCGAGCGCGTTGACGATCTGCTCGGGCAGTTGACCGGTCTCGACGGCGCGCTCGGGAAGCCGTCACCGACCCCACCCGTCCGGGCGCAGGTCAGGCAGGCGATGGACAGACTGAAGAGCTGGCGCGACGAGGAACTGGCCAGGCCGCTCCCCGGGCTGGGCTACCGGCAGTACCCGCGGCTGCGGGAGGACGTTCAGTCAGTCTCGGGCTATGTGAACCGCGGTTTCAAAGCCCCCAACGAGGGCGAGAAGCTGCGGATGACGGAACTCACGGCCCAGACGGCGGACGCAGAGAAGAAGCTGGCCGCCATCGAGGCGGCCGACATCGCGGCCATCAACGCGGCGCTGAAGGACCAGCCGCGAATCAGATAACCGCCGGGAATCGGGAGTCGCGATTCAGAATTCGATCCGGAAGGGACGCCCGCCTGCGGGATTGATGACCCACAGACGGGCGTTCGCCGGCAGACAGAAGCGACGCGATCGCCCTCGATCAGCCGGTCCGCGACAGTGGCCGCCGGTCTGGTGGCCGAACTCGGGCCTCGGGTGCGGCCCGAATCCCGATTCCCGGCGCACGAACCCCGGCCCGCACGTCCCAGGCGTCCCTACCGGCGTTTCTTGCGAAGGATCGGCTGGAGCACGTCCACCAGGTCGGGGCTGCCGATTTCCTGCAATTCGTAACGCACGCGCACGGTCGGCTTCTTGATCTTCACGAGCCGGTTCAGATCGATCGGCGTCCCGATGATCACCGCGTCGCAGGGCGTGCGGTTGATGGTCTTCTCCAGGTCCCTGACCTGCCGGTCGCCGTAGCCCATCGCCGGAAGCAGGGCACCGATGCCGGGATACTTCCTGAACGTCTCGGTAATCGTCCCGACCGTGTAGGGCCTCGGGTCGACGATCTCCGCGGCGTTGAACTTGCCTGCGGCGACGATGCCGGCTCCGAACTTCATCTCACCGTGCGTGAGCGTCGGACCATCCTCCACGACGAGCACGCGCTTGCCGGTGATCCGCTCCGGGTGGTCCACCACAATCGGCGAGGCGCCCTCGACGATTTGTGCCTTCGTGTTGACCTTCCTGATGTTCGCGCGCAGCGCGTTGATACTCATGATGTCCGCGGTGTCGATCTTGTTGATCAACACGACGTCGGCCATGCGCAGGTTCGTCTCGCCCGGGTAGTAGGTCAGCTCGTTGCCGACGCGCAACGGGTCCGCCACGACGAGATGGAGGTCCGGCACGTAGAACGGTGTGTCGTTGTTCCCGCCGTCCCACAGGATGACGTCGGCTTCGGCCTGGGCCTGGGCGAGGATGTCGCCGTAGTCGACGCCGGCGTAGATGATCGTGCCGCTGACGATGTGCGGCTCGTACTCTTCGATCTCCTCGATCGTGCAGTCGTGCTTCTTCAGGTCGGCAATCGACGCGAAGCGCTGCACGCGCTGCTTTTCGAGGTTGCCGTAGGGCATCGGGTGACGGATCGCGGCGACCGTCAGGCCGGCGTCGCGCAGGATGCCCGCGATCCGCCGGGTCGTCTGGCTCTTGCCCGAACCGGTCCGCACGGCGCAGACGGCGACCACCGGCTTCTTGCTCTTCAGCATCGTGGCGGCCGCGCCGAGGATGGTGAAGTGGGCGCCGGCGGCGTTGGCGATGGAGCCGCGGTTCATGACGTGCGTGTAGGGCACGTCACTGTACGAGAACACCACCTCGTCGATCTTCTCGGCGCGGATGATCGCCTCGAGATCCTCTTCGGCGAGGATGGGGATGCCCTTGGGGTACAGCTTGCCGGCCAGCGACGCCGGATAGCGGCGGTCGTCGATGTTCGGGATCTGCGTGGCCGTGAACGCGACAACCTGGTAGCGCGGGTTGTCGCGGTAGACGACGTTGAAATTGTGAAAGTCGCGCCCGGCGGCGCCCATGATCAGGATGCGGGTGGGTTTCATGTCAGACCTCGGGATCCGGGGCCCGGGAGCCGGGCGCCGGGAAAAGGCGCCGCGCCTCGGCGGCGCGGCACTCCAGTCGTTCAGCCTTCCAGGACGTTCTTCAGGCGGTCGAAGGCCCAGTCGATGTCGTCGCGCGTGATGACCAGCGGCGGCGCGAGACGGATCACGTGCTCGTGCGTTTCCTTGCACAGCAGCCCCTCCTGCATCAGGCGTTCGCAGTAGGGCCTGGCTGGGCCGTGCATCTCCACGCCGATCCACAGCCCGCGCCCGCGGATTTCCCTGATCGCGGGGCTCTGGAGCGTGCGGAGCCTGCCGAGGAAGTACGCCCCGAGCTCGGCCGACCGCTCGACCAGCTTCTCGTCGATGATCACCTGGAGGGCCGCCCGCGCGACCGCGCACGCCAGGGGATTGCCGCCGAAAGTGCTGCCGTGGTCGCCAGGCTGGAACACGCCCAGCACGTCCTTGCTTGCCAGCACGGCGGAGATCGGGTAGTAGCCGCCGGACAGGGCCTTGGCCACGATGATCATGTCCGGTGAGACCCCCTCCCACTGATGCGCGAACAGCTTTCCCGTGCGCCCGAGCCCGGACTGGATTTCGTCGCAGATGAAGAGGACGTTGTTCGCCCGACAAAGCGCTTCGGCTCTCTGCAGGTAGCCGTCTGGCGGCAGGACAATGCCCGCCTCGCCCTGGATGGGTTCGACCATGAACGCGGCGGTGTTGGGGGTGATCGCCGCCTCGAGGGCCGCGGCATCGCCGTAGGGTACGACGACGAAACCGGGCGTCAGCGGGCCGAACCCGTCGCGGTACTGGTCCTCGGTCGAGAAGCTGACAATCGTCACGGTGCGGCCGTGGAAGTTCCCGGCGCAGGCGATGATCTCGGCCTTGTCGGCGGGGATGCCCTTGACGGTGTACCCCCACTTGCGCGCCGCCTTCACGGCGGTTTCGACGGCTTCCGCGCCCGAGTTCATGGGCAGCGACATGTCGTAACCGGTCATGTCGTGGAGCAGCTTGTAGAGCAGCGGGAGCTGATCGTTACGGAACGCGCGGGACGTGAGCGTCACGCGCTTCACCTGCTCGACGACCGCCTGCATGATGCGCGGATGGCAATGCCCCTGGTTGACGGCCGAATAGGCGGCGAGGCAGTCGAGGTATTTCTTGCCGTCGACGTCGTACACCCACACGCCCTCGCCCCGCTCGATCACGACGTCGAGGGGATGGTAGTTGTGGGCGCCGTACTGCTCTT
Organism: uncultured Vicinamibacterales bacterium; assembly: GCA_964481395.1. Taxonomy (GTDB): domain Bacteria; phylum Acidobacteriota; class Vicinamibacteria; order Vicinamibacterales; family JAKQTR01; genus JBFMFH01. The sequence goes on along the minus strand of CAYZYG010000013.1, from coordinate 55,010 downwards.
CGAGTTCGATGAACTTCCGGCTGGCTGGAAGGGACGATGACATGGGACACCTTCTGGAACGGGATCCGGGATCCGGGATCCGCGATCCGGGCACAGCCCGGACCCGCGGTTCCGGCCCGACTCATGACAGTTCGGTTCCTTTGGCATTCTCGCCGCCGGAACCAGGGAGTCTGAGCGGCGCCGCTACAAGTCTTCGGGTTTCTGGTTGCGGGGTCCGAGCATGGAGACGCCTTGTCAGTCGCGATCCCACAGGAGCGTCAGCAGGGCCATCCGGATGAACAGACCGTTCTGCGCCTGCCGGAAGTACAGTGCCCGCGGATCATCGTCCACGGCCTTGTCGATCTCGACCGTGCGCGGCAGCGGGTGCAGGATCATGGCGTCCGGTTTCATCCGCCGCAGCAAGCGAGCATCGATGGTGTAGCGGGCGAGCGACGCCCGGTCGGCCACCCGGTCCGGACGGATGCGCGTCTGGTAGATGACGTCCACGTCGCCCGCGACCGACTCGACGTCCGAGACGAGGTCGTACCAGATATCGCGCTCGTCGAGATGATCCAGGATGTCCTGCTGCATCTGAATCTCCGGCGGGCTGACGAAGTGGATCTTCACGCGCTCGAACTTGCTCAACAGATAGGCGAGCGAGCGAGCCGTGCGGCCCTGGTCCAACTCGCCCACGATCGCGATGGTCAGGCCGTCCATCGTGCGACGTTCCCGGAAGATCGTGTAGAGATCCAGCAGCGCCTGCGTGGGATGCTGGCCGCCGCCGCCGTCGCCGGCGTTGACGACGGGGACTGGCGAGACGCGGGCCGCGCGTGCCGCGCCGTCGGGCTCGTGGTGCCGCAGCACGATGACGTCCGAGTACCCCGCCATGATGCGGATGGTGTCCTCCAGCCGCTCCTCGGCCACCTCAGAGGAGAAGACGCGCGCGTGCTCGGTCGACAGGACCCTCCCTCCGAGACGGTACATCGCCGCCTCGAACGAGAAGCGCGTGCGCGTGGACGGCTCGTAGAAGAGCGACGCCATGACCCGTCCGGCGTAGTCCCGGGTTCCCCCCCGCGCGACGATACGCTCCATCTGCCGCGTGCGGTCGAACAGCTCCATCAGGAGCGGCACGGTGAACTGCTGCGACTCGATGACGTGGGTCAACTTCATACACAACCTGTCAGGGATCAGGCGCCAGGCGACGGGCGACAGGGAAGGGCATCGAAGTCTCCTGTCTTCTGATCCCTCGTCCGTCAGCCCCTCACAATGTGCGTCCCCGCCTCGCCCCGCACGGCGTCGAGCAGCCGCTCGTACGACGTGATGATGACCTCGCGCCCGCCGGCCCGGAGGAACCGCAGAGCGGATTCGATCTTCGGCCCCATGTTGCCAGGCGGAAACTGTCCGGCGTCGTAGTGCCGCTCCATGTCGGCGACCGTGGCCCTCGCGATCGGCCGCTGCCCGGGCTTCTTGAAATCCAGATACACCCGGTCTGCGTCCGTCGAGATGATGAACACGTCCGCGCCGAGCCGGGAGGCGAGCAACGCCGAGGCACGGTCCTTGTCGATGACCGCGTCAACGCCCTGCAGGCCCCGGTGCGTCCGGACGACGGGCACGCCGCCGCCGCCCACGGCAATGACGATGGCGCCGATGCCCAGGAGCTGCCGAATCACCTGCTCCTCGACGATTTCGAGCGGCTCGGGCGACGGCACCACCCGCCGGTATCCGCGCGCCGCGTCCTCGACGATGTTCCACCGGAGCTCGTCGCGCTTCGCGGCAGCCTCGCGGGCCGAATAGAACGGCCCGATCGGTTTGGACGGCTTCAGCATGGCGGGATCGTCCGGTGAGACCACCACCTGCGTGAGCGCCGTTACCACCGGCGTGTTCAGCCCGGCCAGCGCCAGCTCCTGCCGCAGCGACTGCTGCAGGAGGTACCCGATCTCGCCCTGCGTCGAGGCGACGCACACGTCCAGCGGCTGCGTGTACACCTGATCGGCCGCCCGCTCGGACCGCAGCAGCGCGGCCCCCACTTGAGGGCCGTTGCCGTGTGTGATCACGACGCGGTACCCCAGCCGGATGATCTGGACGATCGACTCGGCCGTGCGCGCGGTGTTCGCGCGCTGCTCGGCAATCGTCCCCTTCTCACCCGCGCGGATCAGCGAGTTGCCGCCGACGGCGACCAGTGCAGTGCGGCCCACGTGCCACCTACTGCATGAGTTCGAGCATGATGGCCTTCTGCGCGTGCAGCCGGTTCTCGGCTTGCGGGAACACCACCGAGTTCGGCGAATCGATCACGTCGTCCGTCACCTCGTCGCCGCGGTGCGCGGGCAGGCAGTGCATGAACAGGGCGTCCGCCTTCGCCAGCCTGAACAGTGAGCTGTTCACCTGGTACGGTCGGAACACCGCCTTGCGTGCGTGCGCTTCGGCCTCCTGCCCCATGCTGGCCCACACGTCCGTGTAGACCACGTCCGCGCCACCCACCGCCTCGGCTGCGTCGTTGGTGATCAGGCAGGTCGACCCCGTGGCCTCGCCGTGTTCCTTCGTCCAGGCAATCACCTCGGCCTTCGGCTCGTAGCCCTTCGGCGTACCGATGGCGATGTGCACCCCGAAGCGCGCTGCGGCGAACATCAGCGAATTCGCCACGTTGTTGCCGTCTCCGACGTACGCCACCTTGAGACCGGCGAGCGTACCCTTGTGCTCGAGGATGGTGAGGTAGTCGGCCATCGCCTGGCACGGATGGCTGAAGTCCGTCAGGCCGTTGATGATGGGGATGCGGGCGTACTCGGCCATCTTCTCGACGATGTCGTGGCCGAAGGTGCGGATCATGATGCCCTGCACCATCCGCTCCAGGTTCTTCGCCACGTCGTAGAGCGACTCGCGCTTGCCCAGGTTGATCTCCGCCGGTGACAGATAAATCGAGAATCCGCCCAGCTGTTGGATTCCCACGTCGAACGTCACCCGGGTGCGCAGGGACGGCTTTTCGAAGATGAGGGCCAGCGTCCTGCCCTTCAGCGAAGCGGCGAAGTCGGCCGGCTTCGCCTTGATGTCCCGGGCCAGGTCCAGGAAGTGCTGCAACTCGTCGGTCGTGAAGTCGCGGATCGTCAGAAAGTCCTTGACGCGCATGGCGGTCTCCATACGGGGATAGGATGAAACATCCGTTCACCTGGTAGCCAGCATGTCGGGCCGACAAGCCGTCTCGTCTCTCAGGAACGGAGGGGGCGAGCGAGGCGAGATGCCGGGATCAGATCCGGCCTCCCTATTCTACCCCAGCGCCACCGAACGTCCACGCGCCCGAACTCGGCTCCCGGCCCCCGGGGTTCGGGTCCGGATCCCGTACAATGTCCTGATTACGCCGTGCCAACCACGCCGTCCTTCGCATTCGTACAGACCGGTCCCGACGCGTACATCCGGCTGGAAGGCCCGCTGGAGCCTGCGGAGTTCCCGACACCAGGCCGCCCGGGACTCTACGCTCCCATGTTCGCCGCCTTGCCAGGCGATGCCTGGCTGGTCGGGAACGACGCCAGGCCGCACCACCTCGGGCGTCGGGACTGGACCCGGCTGGTTGCGCCCCCGGGGTCCGCGTCACCGGCCCTCCCGTGGGGACCGCCCGAGGAAGACCGGTTCCGCCGGGCCTTCACCGGGTTGCGGGATCTGATCCACCAAGGCATTCTGCTGAAAGGCGTGCCGGCCTCCCGCATCCACGTGCCCATCGACCCGGCCGAGGCCGAGCCGCTCCTGAGCCACCTCCTCCGGCGCGTGCCCCTCCTTCCGGCCACCCTGATGGCCTACGGTCTCTGCCGACGCGACCCTGCGACCGGAACGCTGGCCGAGTTCATGATCGGAGCCACACCGGAAGTCCTCTTCGACATTCACGGCCCCCGCCGCCTGACCACAATGGCCGTGGCCGGCACGCGCTGGTCCGCCATCGGACCGCACGCTCTCCAGTCGAGCGCCAAGGACCGCGATGAGCACGAGTTCGTGGTCTACGATCTGCTCAACCGGCTGGCGGCCTGGGGCGACTCCTCGGTGTCGGGGACGGTCGTGCGCCCGTTCGGTGCGCTGGAACATCTGGTGACGGAAATCAGCCTCGACGCGAACGCCGATCTCGACTTCGAATCCGTGGCCCGGGCGCTGCACCCGACCCCCGCGCTGGGCGTGTATCCTCGCAGTGATGCGGGGCGTGCCTGGCTCGCCAGTATCGATCCCGCTGGCGAACGGTACCGGTTCGGCGCCCCGTTCGGCATCAGCGTGCCCGGCGATCCGAGCCGCTGTCTCGTCGCGATTCGCAGCGTGCAGTACCACGGCGGTGCGCTGAGCATCTGGGCTGGCTGCGGCGTGGTGGCGCAGAGCCGGTACGAAGAGGAGTGGCAGGAAGTGCTCGACAAGATCCAGACGGTGAGGGCGCTGTGGGGCCTGTGACAGACCCCGGTGATCGACTGGCGCCCGGCCCGAACGAGGCCCTCGCCAGAGAGGTCATCGAACGCCTCTGGCAGGCCGGCGTCAGGACGTTCGTCGTCTGCCCGGGCGGGCGCAACGCGCCGCTCGTGGAGACGCTCGATCACCTCGGCCAGGAGTTCGCGGACGTCCTGCACTTCTTCGACGAACGCAGCGCCGCCTACTTCGCGCTGGGCCGCGCCACCCGCGACCGGCGTCCCGTCGCGGTGGTCACCACATCCGGAACGGCCGCCGCTGGGCTCCTGCCCGCGGTGATCGAGGCGTACTACGAAGGCCAGCCGCTCGTGGCCGTGACCGCCGACCGCCCCGTCCGGTACCGAGGCACCGGCGCTCCGCAGGCGATCGACCAGCGGGGACTGTACGGCCCCCACGTCACGATGGCCTTCGACCTCGTCCGAGCTGGCACCGGCTGGTCGCTGGACGGACTCGACGGTCCGGCCCACCTGAACGTGTGTTTCGAAGAGCCTCTGCTCGACAACTGGCGGGGAGCCCCGTTCCCGCTCCGGGACAGCCCGGTGCGACGCCCGGAAACGCCGGACGACAGGAGCACCGCCGGCCGGGAGCGCGTGCGGGCGTTCCTGGAGGCCCACCGGCGACCGCTCGTCATCCTGGGCGCGCTGCAGGATCCCATCGATCAGAACGGCGCTGGCGCCTTCTGCCGCGCGCTGGGTGCGCCGGTGCTGGCTGAGGCCAGCTCGCACCTGTGGGGTTCGCTGGACAGGATGGCGCTCGAGGGACGTGAGGCCTCGGCCCTGGCGCTCGTACGACAGGGCCTGGTGGATTCGGTCCTCCGCGTTGGCGATGTGCCGTCGTTCCGTCTGTGGCGCGATCTCGAGGATCGGTCGGCTCTCCCCGTGGTGTCCGTCTCGAGGCGTCCCTGGCCAGGCCTCACCCGGGGAGATCTGATTCAAGCGAGACGAGGGGTGCCGCTGCCGCTTCCGGAGAGCCCTCGGCCGGCCTGGACCGACGAAGACCGCGCCGGCATCGTCGCCGAAGACCTGGAGCGTGCCGGAGCCATGCGCGCGTTGCTCGCGCGGTACCCGGCGAGCGAGCCCGCGCTCTTCGCCCGCCTGTCGCGCGCGATCCCCAGGGGGGCGTCGGTCTATCTGGGCAACAGCCTGCCCATCCGCGAGTGGAACCAGTTTGCGGCGTTCGAGAACCGCGGATTCGGCATTCGCGAGAACCGCGGGGCGAATGGCATCGATGGCCAGCTTTCCACATTCCTCGGGGCGGCAGACCCGGACCGGGAGAACTGGGCGATCGTCGGCGACCTGACGGCGCTGTACGACCTGTCGGCTCCGTGGGCGCTGCGTCACCTGACCGGAATCGCCGCGCGGATCGTCGTCGTCAACAATGGAGGCGGGCGGATTTTCGGCCGGCTGTTCGCCAACCCGACCTTCCAGAACCTGCACCGGACGAGCTTCGAAGGCTGGGCCGCGCTGTGGTCGCTGCCGTGGACGACCGATCTCGCGTTCGAGGCCGGCGACCGGGTCGGGATCATCGAGTTGAGGCCGGATGAAGGGCAGACGACGGCGTTCTGGGCTGCCTGGCGTGCGTTAGGATCGTAGCGATCCCGGACATGGACGCGTCGAAGGCCGAGCGCTACCGCATCGTCGCCCTGCACGGGTTCCTCGGCGACCCGGACGACTGGATCCCGCTCAGGATGCGGATGCCCGGCATCTGGTGGTCACCGCTGAATCTCTGGGCCCTGGTCGGACGGCGCGAGGTCCGCGACTGGGCGTCTCTCGGACTCGCGCTGAAGGTCTCGGTTGCCCAGGCAGCGGCTGCGGAGCCCGTGCTGCCGACGATCGTCCTGGCGTACTCGTTCGGCGCCAGGCTGATGCTGTCGGCGCCGAGGGCTGCGGCGCTCGTGCGTGGCACGTGCTTGGTGTCGTGCAACCCTGGTCTGGCGGCGGACGACGATGACGGGCGGGCGGCGCGCCGCGTGGCAGACGAGGCGTGGGCGCAGCGGCTGCTCGACTGGGAGCCGCAGGCGATCACCGACGCGTGGGACCGGCAGCCGGCGCTGGCCTCGAGCGAGCCGCTGCCGCAGCGGTCGGGCCTGCCCGCCGAACGCGCGATTCTGGCGAAGGCGATGCGGCTGTTCTCGCTCGCCGGCCAGCCGGATTGGCGCGGCCGCATCCGGGACTGGCCGGGACCGCTGCTGTTCGCCGCAGGCGCGCGCGACGGTAAGTACGCGGAGATCGCCCGGCGGCTGGGTGGGGAGGCCGGCAACCCGAGTGTCGCGATTGTCCCGGGCGCCGGGCATCGGGTGCCGTGGGACGAACCGGAAACGTTCATCGAGGTGTTCGCGACGTGGGCCGAGCGCCTTCTCAGCAGGAGTCGTGCATGAACGGCAACAGTACCGCTTGGAAGACCGTGCAGACGTTCAGGGAAATCCTTCTCGAGAAGACCGACGACGGGATTGCCAAAATCACGATCAACCGCCCGCACCGCCGCAACGCCTTCACGCCCCAGACGGTTCGGGAGCTCATCGAGGCGTTCCAGTTCTGCCGGGAGGACCCGTCGGTGGGCGTGGTCATCCTGACGGGGTCGGGGGAGAAGGCCTTCTGCTCGGGCGGCGACCAGCGGGTCAGGGGCGATCAGGGGTACGTGGACGACGGCGGCGTGCCGCGGCTGAACGTGCTGGACTTGCAGAAGCTCATTCGCGGGCTGCCGAAGCCGGTCATCGCGATGGTGGCGGGGTACGCGATTGGCGGCGGCAACGTGCTGCAGGTCGTCTGCGATCTGACGATTGCCGCGGACAATGCCATCTTCGGGCAGACCGGTCCGAAGGTCGGATCGTTCGACGGCGGGCTCGGATCGAGCTATCTCGCGCGCAGCGTCGGACAGAAGAAGGCGCGCGAGATCTGGTTCCTGTGCCGCCAATACACGGCGCAGCAGGCGCTCGACATGGGCATGGTGAACGCCGTCGTACCGCTGGCGGAGCTCGAAGCCGTCACGCTGCAGTGGGCGCGTGAGATGCTGGCGCACTCGCCGCTGGCCCTGCGCTGCCTGAAAGCGGCCCTCAATGCGGACTGCGACGGCCAGATGGGCCTGCTCGATCTCGCGGGCAACGCGACGCTCCTGTATTACATGAGCGAGGAGGCGCAGGAAGGTAAGAAAGCCTACCTTGAGAAGCGGAAGCCGAACTTCGCGAAGTTCCCGCGCCTGCCGTGAGCGACGCGACCGGTATCCGCCCGTGGCTGCTCGCGGCCAGGCCCAAGACGCTGACGGCCAGCGTGGCGCCGGTGCTGGTGGGCACGGCACTGGCCCGCGGCGTCGGCGGTGAGCCCGTTGCGTGGCCGCTCGCGCTGGTCGCGCTCGCGTCGGCGACCTGCATCCAGATCGGGACGAACCTCGTCAACGACGCGGCTGACTTCGAGCGCGGGGCCGACACGATCGATCGCCTGGGGCCTGTGCGCGTGACCCAGACCGGGCTGCTCACCTCCCGCCAGGTCAAGCTCGGCGCAGCCGCGGCGTTCGGGGTCGCCGCGATCCTCGGCATCCCGCTCTTGTACTACGGGGGAACGCCGATCCTGATCATCGGCCTCCTCTCGATCGTCGCCGGGTACGCCTACACGACCGGGCCCATGCCCCTGGCCTACGTGGGACTGGGCGAAGTGTTCGTGCTGCTGTTCTTCGGGCTCGCCGCCGTCAAGGGAACCGCGTATGTCGTGTCCGGGCAGGGCTTCGCACCGTGGGCGGAACTGGCCGCCGTGCAGGTCGGCCTGCAGAGCGCGACGTTGCTGGCGGTCAACAACCTGCGCGACGCCGCCGGGGATGCGCGGGCCGGCAAGCGCACCCTGGCCGCGCGGTTCGGCCCGCGCTTCGCGCGGCTCGAAATCACCGCCCTCGTCATCGTGCCGTTCGTCTGTGGAGCGGTATGGATCGCCGCCGGCCGATCACTGGCGGCGGCGCTGCCGCTCGTCGCGCTCCCGATGGGACTCGCGCTGATCCGTCGCGTGTGGCGAGAGGAACCGAGCGTTCGTTTCAACCAGCATCTGGCCCTGAGCGCCCTGCTGCAGCTCGTGTTCGCCGTTCTTCTCGCCGTGGGACTGACGGCGCAGGACGGGCCATGATCGTCCCCCTCGACCTCGGTTTCTACTTCTCATCCGGCAGACCGGTTCCCGATTGGAGCGGGCTCGGTACATGCGTCGTGGCGCGGCCCGACCTCGGGGCCGTGTCCCGATCGCTGCCCGGGCGGCTCGCGGCGATTCCGCTGCCTCGCGGGCACCTGCTGGTCGCGACGTCGGGAAGTACGGCCGTCGACGGTGATGTCGTCAGGCTGGTGGCGCTCTCGGCGGAAGCCTTTCTCGCGTCGGCGTCCGCCGTCAATGCGCATCTCGACGTGACGCGCCGCGATGTCTGGGCGCACGCCCTGCCGATGTTCCACGTGGGCGGTCTCGGGATCCTCGCGCGGGCCTGGCTTTCAGGGAGCCGCGTCGTTCAGACGATCGACGGTAAGTGGGACGCCAGACACTTCCACGCCAGGGTGCTCGCCGAGCGCGCGACGCTCAGCGCGCTCGTGCCGTCACAGGTACACGATCTGCTGAAGGAGGGCCTCAGCGCCCCGCCGTCGATGCGGGCGATCGTCGTCGGCGGCGCCCGGCTCGACCCAGGCCTGTACGCGGCCGCCCTCGATCTCGGCTGGCCGTGCCTGCCGAGCTACGGAATGACCGAGACCTGCAGCCAGGTGGCTACGGCCGACCCGCACTCGATGTCACGGGCGTATCCGGCCGTTCTACCGGTGCTGTCACACGCGAACGTGCGCGCCGGTGCCGGCGGCCGGATTCACGTCCGGGCCGCATCGCTGCTGACCGGTTACGTCACGCTGGATACGTCTGCCGGGGCGGTCCGTTTCGATGACCCGAAACAGGATGGGTGGTTCGTGACGGAAGACCTCGGCCGGGTCTTTGGCGGGGGGATCGAGGTGCTCGGCCGCGCCGTGGACTCCGTCAAAGTGCTTGGCGAGTTGGTGGATCTCGTCGCGGTCGAGGCGGCTGTCGGCAGGTGGATTGCCGACAATGGCGAATGGAAGACGCGGGTCGCCGACATCGCGGTCGCGGCGGTTCCCCACCCGCGGTCGGGAGCGGCGCTGGTACTCGCCGTCGCGCCTGCGCCAGGCGTTCCGGCGGCAGCCATTCGGACCGATCGTCTCGACGAGGCGCTTGGCGGAGTGTTGCGCGGTGTGCAGCGGCCTGCGGAGATTCGGGTGGTGGCGTCGATTCCCCGGACCGCTCTCGGAAAGGTCCAGCGCGCACGGCTCGCCGAACTGCTGCGGTAACCCGCGCTCGGATCGCAGGGCCTCCGCGCGTATGGACGGGACAGGCTTGGATTGCCCCTGGCGTTGCCAACCGAGGCCCTTCGTGCAGTGCAGAACCGGGTCCCGGGTCCCGGATCCCGTCGTCTGTCTACCCACCGACGAGGTGCCGCTCGAGCCTCGCCCGGATGGCTGCCGGCATCGCGATCTTCCTGAATGAGCCGTCGACGAAGACGTGGACGGTGCGTGTCTCCGCGCACAACTCCTGAGTGGACCCGCCAAGCCCGACGAACCGGGTGACGACCTCGAAGGAACTTTCCGACAGGCGGGCGACCTCGATCTCGGCCTGGAACGATCGTCCCGGGCGCAGCGGCCTGTGGAACGTGGCCTCGGCGTGCTTGATGGGCACGAGCCACTCTGGCGTGGCGAACCACTCGTCCCAGGTCAGGCCGAGTTCGGCCACGACGAATTCCTCGTACGCCGTGTGTGCGAGCTGCAGGATCCGCCCGAAGAACAGGATGCCGCGGAAATCGGCCTCGTGGAACCGGACGGTGATGGGTGTGGTGAACATGGGGTGAGTCAGTTCTCAGTCATCAGTTGTCAGTTGTGAGTTATGAGTCATCAGATGTCGGGACGCGCGACTCCGACCTGCGAATCAAGAACTTGAGAACTGAAAACCGAAAACTGACGACTGAAAACTCAAAACTGCCTTACGCCTCCGGTTCGCCCGCGTGGCGGTGGCCGCGTCCGGGCCGTCGTCGTCGTCGCCGCCGCCGCTGCGGCCTGGATTCGTCCTCCGGCCGCTCGGCCTGCTGGCGCCAGAACTCCACCATGTCCGGCGCTTGCCCATGAACCTCCAGCCAGGTCAGCGCGTCCCAGAACGCCGATCGGTGAGTCAGCATCCTGCGGGCCCGGCCGGAGCGGCTGGGCTCGACCAGCCGGCGCTGCAGCATGAGAACCTGATGGATCCTCTCCACCTCACGCCGGGCGAGCGGCAGCACGCCCAGCGAGAAACCAGGCTGGCCGTCGCTCTGCATCCAAGCGGGAGTCCCCTGTGGTGAGAAGCCGAGCGGCACAATCAGGCTGCCAAGCGCCAGCGCATTGGAGAGCGTCTCGGGTACCTGCGCGAACCGGTTCCGGTAGTCATCGAGACGCGCGAGCGAGGCTACCAACTCGCCGTCCACGCCCTCGTGCAGGACGCGGCTCAGCGGCTCCAGCAATCCGACGCGTTTCAGGTCGGCGAAGGCACGCGCGGCCGAGCCCGAGCGCAGGATCTTGTAGTACTCCTCGGCGAGACGGGCCGGGGCAGCCCGCGCCAGTTCGCCCCGATGGCGGCTGATGGCGTCGAGGACGGGGGGATCGATGGCCAGATCCATGCGGGCCGCCAGGGTGATGGCCCGCTGCATCCGAACGGGATCTTCACGGAACCGCACGCCGGGATCGCCGATGCACCGGACCAGACGCAGCGTGAGGTCCTCGAGGCCCCCGACGTAGTCGATGATCGAGAACGTCGCGATGTCGTAGAAGAGGGCGTTGATCGTGAAGTCCCGCCTGAAGGCATCTTCTTCGGCCGTTCCGAAGGTGTTGTCGCGGTGTATCAGATGGTCCCGGGGAGACGTGTCGGCGGCGTTCCCGCCGTCGGCATGGCCTTCGGCCGGACCGGCCTGGGCTTTCGCCTCTTCTTCGGTGACCTGGCGCCTGAATGTGGCGACCTCGATGACCTTCGTTCCAAACTTCACGTGGGCCAGCCGGAACCGGCGACCGACGATGTAACAGTTCCTGAAGAGCTTCTTGATCTGATAGGGGTGGGCGTCCGTGCCGATGTCGAAGTCCTTCGGCCGCCGCTCCAGAAGAAGGTCCCGGACGCTGCCGCCCACCAGATAAGCGGTGTACTTGGCCTCTTTGAGGCGGTACAGCACCTTGAGCGCGTCCTGATCAACATTGCGGCGCGACAGGGTGTGCTGATCCCGCGGGACCACGAGGGGCGGCATGAGAGGGGATTATAACTACTTGGCGTCTTTCCAGTTCTCCCCGACGCCGACGTCGACCGTGAGCGGCACGGCGAGCGGCACCGCCTGCTCCATCAGCCCGCGGACGAGCGCGGCCACCTCGTCGGCCTGGTCGCGAGGGACCTCGAAGAGCAGTTCATCGTGGACGGTCAGGATCGTGCGGGCCCGCAGGCCCCCGGGCCCTGGCGGCCGCGACAGGAGCGCGGCGTGCACGTCGATCATGGCCTTCTTGAGGATATCGGCGGCCGTGCCCTGGATGGGCATGTTCACGGCCACGCGCTCGGCCGCGCTGCGGACCTGTCCGTTGCGGCTGGTGATCTCGGGCACCGGGCGCCTGCGCCCGAACAGGGTCTTGACGACGCCACTCGCCCGCGCGTCGTCGAGCGTGCGATCGATGAAGACCCGGACCCCGGGGAATCCGGTGAAGTAGGCGTCGATGAAGGCCTGCGCCGCCTGCTGGGTGACGCCGATGTCCCGGGCCAGCGTGAACGCGGTCTTGCCGTAGAGCAGGGCGTAGTTCACCATCTTCGCCGTGCTGCGCCGCTCGTGGTGAGAGCGGCCCCCGTCCGTGCCGAAGATGGCCTCGGCCGTTCGATCGTGGATGTCCTCGCCCCGGGCGAAGGCGTCGATGAGCGCCTGATCGCGCGACAGGTGGGCGAGCACCCGGAGCTCGATCTGCGAGTAGTCGGCCGAGATCAGCACACACCCCGGCTCGGCGACGAACGCCCGCCGGATTTCCCTGCCGAGTTCCGTCCGGACCGGGATGTTCTGCAGATTGGGGTCACTGCTGCTCAGACGGCCGGTGGCGGCGACGGCCTGGTTGAAGCTGGTGTGGACGCGGCCCGTCTCGGGGTCGATGAGCTGCGGAAGGGCGTCGATATAGGTGCCCCTCAGCTTCTGCATGCTCCGCCACTCGAGGATCAGGCGTGGCAGCTCGTGCGTCGCTGCGAGTTCCTCGAGCACATCGACCGACGTCGACGCGGCGCGCGTCGTGCCGGTCTTCTTCAGCACCGGGAGCTTCAGCTTCTCGAAGAGGATCTCGCCGAGCTGCTTGGGTGAGCCAATGTTGAAGGGCTCGCCCGCCAGGTCGAAGATCCGGTCGCTTCGCGCCTGCATGTCCCGTTCGAGGCGCTGGGAGAGCGAGGCGAGCACGCCGCTGTCCACGCGCACGCCGGCCCGCTCGATGGCCATGAGCACGGGGACGAGCGGCCATTCCAGCGTGCGGTACACGTCGTCCAGGCCCTCTCCGGCGAGCTTTCCGCGGAGGATCGGCGCGAGCTGTCGCGGCAGATCCGCCCGCTCGCCCGCGTAGGCCAGCGTGGCCGTAGCGGGCAGGTCCGCCGGGGCGATGGCCTTCGCGCCCTTGCCGTACACGCGTTCCTCGTCGAGGGGCTTGTAGCCCAGGTACTCGAGGCTCAGGTCTTCCAGCGTGTGCGGGGCCCTGGTGGAGTCGATGAGGTAGCTGGCCAGCATCGTGTCGAAGCCGGGACCCACCACCTCGACCCCGTGACGCGCCAGCACGAGCCCGTCGAACTTCACGTCGTGTCCGATCTTCTCGACGTCCGGGTCCGCCAGGAGGGCCGCGATCCGATCGAGTGCGCCACGCTCGTCGAGGTTGGTCACCGAATCCAGGGCCCGGTGCCCGACGGGAACGTACCGGACCGTCCGGTCCGACGTCGACAGCGCGACGCCCACGAGCCTTGCCCTCATGGGTGACCGGTCGTCGGCCAGGACGCGCAGCCCGACGCGCCCAGCCGCCCGCGCGTCGGCGACGACGGCATCCAGCTCCGCCAGCGACTCTACGATGGCATAGTCGGCGGACACCTGGTCTGCGGTCGGCGCATAGTCGGTGACCAGGGAGCGGAATCCGAGCTGCGTAAAGAGGTCGAAGCACTCCTGGCGGTTCGGCCCTTCATGCTTGAGCGAAGCCAGGTCAACCTCCACCGGCACATCCGTGCGGATCGTGACCAGTTCACGGCTGCGGCGGGCATCCTCGGCGTGGGCGAGCAGCGCCTCGCGGTAGCGCTTCTGCTGGACGGAGGCGGCGCCTTCGAGCAGGGCGTCCAGCGAACCGAACTCGGCCACGAGTTCCCGGGCGCCCTTTTCCCCGATGCCAGGCACGCCCTTGACGTTGTCCACGGCATCCCCGGTCAGCGCGAGCACGTCGATGACGCGGGCCGGCGGCACGCCGAACTTCTCGGAGACTCCGGCCTCGTCGTACCAGGCACCATCGTCCCGCGGGTTGAACACGCGGATGCGGCCGCCCACGAGCTGGTAGAAGTCCTTGTCGCCCGTAACGATCGTCACGTCGAAGCCCTGCGCCGCGCCTCTGGACGCCAACGTCCCGATGACGTCGTCGGCTTCGAAGCCGGCGACGGTCATCACCGGCACGCCCAGGGCGGCACACGCGCGGTGCACCAGCGGGACCTGCTCGACCAGGTCGCCGGGCATGGGCGCGCGGTTCGCCTTGTAGTCGTTGACGAGCGCATCGCGGAACGTCGGCCCCTCCACGTCGAACGCGGCCCCGATGTGGTCGGGCCGGTGGTCCGCGAGCAGTTTGCGGAGCATCGTCACGAACCCGTAGACGGCGTTGGTCGGACGCCCGTCGGGGCCGGTCAGCCCCCGGATGGCATGAAACGCGCGGTACATCTGGGAGTTGCCGTCGATGAGGAACAGGGTGGGCACGAGGGGAGTCTCCCAAGGGGTCGGGGACCGGGGATCGGGGGTCGGTTTCGTCACGCGATCAGAGCCAGCGAACTCACCAACACACCATGCCTGGCCCGCATCGCTCGCGAGATTCGCGCTGGACGCCGGTTTGTCATAACCGGTCCCTGGCCACCGGTCCCTGGTCCCGGATCCTATATCATTCCGTCCTATGCGGACGGGCCGGCCTTTCGGTGACCTGGGATGGTGGCGCCTTGCGCTTGCGGCGATGATTGTGGCCGGCGCGGCCGCGTGCCGCGGGGACGGACAGGGGATCGCCAAGCAGTACGAGTACGAGGAAGAGATCTACCTGTCGACGGACGGACGCGCGACCATCTACGTCAACGCGTCCGTTCCCGCGCTCGTGGCGCTGCGAGGGTTCGATCTCGATCTCCGGCCCAATGCGTTGCTGGACCGCAGCCGCGTGCGTGAACTCTACACGACGCCAGTCACAAGGGTGGCGCGTGTCAGCACCTGGCGGCGGCTGGGCCGGCGCTTCGTGCAGGTGCGCGTCGCCGTGGACGACATCAGACGACTGGGCGAGGCGGCACCGTTCGCCTGGTCCTCCTATCAGTTCGAGCCTCTCGGCGAGATGATGGTCTACCGGCAGCGTCTCGGCGCGCCGAGTGGCAAGGAGGTGGGCAAGGTCGGCTGGACGGGGCGGGAACTCGTGGCCGTGCGGCTCCACCTGCCCGCCCGGATCCACTATCACAACGCCGGCGCCGGCAACCTGAAGCGCGGCAACATCCTCGTCTGGGAACAATCCCTCCGGGACCGCCAGAACGGAGCGGTGCTCGACCTCGAAGCGCGGATGGATCGGTCGTCGATTCTGTATTCCACGCTGCTGCTGTTCGCGGCGAGCGGCGCGCTCGCGCTGCTCGTCATGACCGCCATCATCTGGTGGGTCATGCGCCGGGGCCGGGCACGAGCCCGGGCCTGAGACCGCATCCGATCGCCTGCTCACCGTTTCCCAGAACGGCGCAGCCGGTGCAGATCCGGCCAGCCTGACCGATACCACACTTGTCGGGAGCAGCAGTCCGCCAGCGGACTGTACGACGGGCCGTGCGCTTCCCGCCCTCGCGGCGGCAGACACGTCCGGCTCTGGCCCCCCGGCCCCGACAGGAGTTGCCATGATTGCCCTCGAGACCCTGAAGTCGCGCGTGCCGATGCGGCTGAAACCGAAACCGCTGCTGAAGCGGCACTTCCGGACCAGCCTCTTCAAGTCGATCGAAATCGAGACCTACTCGCGCTGCAACATCAAGTGCCCGACCTGCCCGGTGGCCACAGACCCCCGGCCGGCGGTCAAGCTCAGCGAGGAGACGTGGCAGCGGATCGTGCTCGACCTCAGGCGCATGGGGTTCACGGGCACGCTGTCGCCCCACTTCTACAACGAACCGTTTCTGGACGACCGGCTGCACGGGCTGTTGACCTTCGCTCGAGCCGAGATGCCGGATCTGAACATCGTTGTTTTCACCAACGCGACGCGCCTGACGCCGGACCTGTTTCGGACGTTCGCGCCGGTCGTCGACACCTTCCGCGTCACCATCGACGAGCCGGTCATCAAGAAGTCGCTCGACCGGCTGATGACGAAGCTCACGGAAGAGGAGCGTGCGAAGATCAGCGCGCGGTCGATTCAGCTCAACGGCCTGACCAACAGGGGCGGCAGCGTCGAGATCGCGGATGCCGTGCTGCGCGCGCCGAAGCACTGCCGGCTCCCGATGGACCACGTGGCGATCGATGCGAAAGGGGACGTGGTCCTCTGCTACAACGATTACTACGGGTCGGTCACCTACGGGAACGTCAATACCCAGAGTCTGTCGGAGATCTGGTTCTCGGAGCGTTTCCTCGACGACCGGATCGACATCTACCGGGGCGTGTTCCGGCACCCGATCTGCCAGAACTGCAAGTCCAACGAGTGCGAGGCGTGATGCGACCGGGCCGCGGGCGATCGGGTGGATGGGGCGGTCGGCCGTGTCCGGAATTCAGGAGACAGAATCCGGAAGACAGAATGGGCCGAGCCGGCCTGGGCGGCCGGCCTTGGTGTCGGCCTTCACGGGCCGGACGACACGCGTGAACTCAGGATCACCGATGAAGGCTGTGCCGATGGCGCTGCCGAGACACGCAGAGATCTGGCTGACCGCCAGCCTGGGTTCTCTGCTCCGCGCGCGACGGGAAGCCCGCGCCCGCCAGGGTGTGGTCCACGTACTACTCGCCGTGGCCGACCACTACGAGCCGCTGCACGGCGGGGCATCCGCCGACCTCGGCCGAAGCCGGGTCGCCGCCTGGGCGGATCGGTACCCGAAACTCGCGTCGGCGTTCGTCGATGCGGACGGCCGGCACCCCCAGCACACCTTCTTCTACCCGATCGAGCAGTACCAGCCGGACCTCCTCGATCCGCTGGCGGCGCTGTGCGCCGGCGGATTCGGCGAGGTTGAGGTCCACCTGCACCACGACCGGGACACGGCCGAAGGCCTGCGCCGCCAGATCGAGACGTTCACCGCCTGCCTGCGGGACCGGCACGGTCTCCTGCCCTCGGACCCGTCGGGAGCCGTCCGATACGGGTTCATCCACGGGAACTGGTCGCTGAGCAACGCACTGCCGGATGGCCGCTGGTGCGGTGTGGACGACGAGCTGGCCGTCCTGCGCGACACGGGGTGCTACGCGGACTTCACGCTTCCGGCGGCGCCGTCCCCGGCGCAGACCCGGACCGTCAACCGCATCTACTACGCGGCGGGCGCGCCCCGCGGGCCGAAGGCCCACGACAGCGGGCCGCGGGCCGCTGTCGGCCGGCCGTCGTCGGACCGGGACCTGCTGCTGGTGCAGGGACCGCTGCGTCCGAGCTGGCGGGGCCGGCGCCGCGGGCTGGTCCCGCGGGTCGAGAACGGATCCCTGCACGCCGGCGACCCGCCGACGCCGGGTCGGTTCGAGGATTGGCTGTCCTGCGGGATCACCGTTGCGGGCCGTCCGGACTGGCTGTTCGTCAAGGTGCACACGCACGGCGCACCGGAGGCGAACGCCGAGATGCTGCTCGGAGACGATACGGCCCGGTTCCACCGGGGCCTCGCCGAAACGTTCCGCGACGATGGACACGTCCGCCTGCATTACGTGACGGCGCGCGAGATGGTGAACATCATTCACGCGGCCGAGGACGGACTGTGCGGGAACCCGGGAGACTACCGCGACTACCGGTACGCGCCTCCGCCTGTGGCGGAGCGCCCGTCGCGCTGAGTCCCTATCCTTTCCGGCCGCTCCTGCCGACACTGCTCTTTGGGAGGCCTCGAGGCCAGACGTGCGCCCGCGATTTGCTGCGGCGTCCGGTCGCGGGGCCGGGCCCCTGACAGGCTAACCATGTCCGTTGACGGCCTCCATCGCCGAATTTACCGCCGTCTCCTCAGCGCCGCGGGCGCCAGGGCGACAGGGAGGCGCACCATCGAGGTCGCCTACGTGCTGCCGGTCGGGGAGCGGGTCCAGAATGCCGTCAGCCGAATGCAGGTCCGGCTGCTGGAGGCGTGCGGGACGGAGCCCCATCTGCCGGAGACGCCGCACATCACGCTGAAGCTGAGCTTCAAGAGCGCCGTCCTCGAGCCGCTCGGCGCCCATCTCGACCTGCTGTGCCGCGAGGTGGAGCCATTCGGGATCCGGATCGGCGACGTTGGGTTCTTCGACGAGGGGGTCATGTTCCTCGACGTCGAGGCCAACCCTGCTCTCGAAGCGCTCAGGCAGCGCGTCCTGCGTGACCTGTCCAGTGGATACGGGGTGCAGCCCTACGACATCGAGGGACCCGAATTCCACTTCCACGTCACGATTGCGTACGGCCTCTCGCGACAGGACCTGGCGCGGGCGCGTTGTGCGTTCACCGCTCCGACCGGGGCGTTCGAGTTCGTCCCGGAGCGGATGGCGCTGTTGTGTCATACGGGAACGCAATGGTTCACCTACAGACGGGCCCGGTTCGGGGAGCGTGCCGGGCGCGAGGACGAGAATGAGCGGGCGGGCTGACTACAGCGCCGCCGCGCTTCAGCGCCTGTCGTTCCGGCGCCAGTTCGTCCTGGGGCCTCCCGGGGCCGAGGTGCCGGTCTCGTGGACGCGGTTGACCATCGCGGAACAGTGGCAGCTCGCCGCCCACCCGGACCTCGACGTCTGCCAGGCCACCACTGCCGCCAAGTCCGTCACGCTCGCCGGGTACATGCTGGATCCCGAGAGACCGCAAGCGGGGAACTCGGAGATTGTCGGCCGGCTGCTTCAGGCGCTCGACACGTGCGCCACGTTCTGGAGGCACACGGCCGATCTGGGCGGGCGCTGGGTGCTGGTCGTGCACGACGGCCGAGACACGCAGGTGCTCCACGACGCAGCCGGCCAGCGAAGCGTCTACTACGCCCGCGACCGGGTGCGGGGCGAGACGAGGTGCGCGTCGCGGCCGCTGCTGGTCGCGGAGCCGCTCGGCCTGCCCAGGGACGAAGGCGCGCGCGCCTACTTCGACGCACAGGAACACGACGACTGCGACGTGTACTGGACGCCGGGCGACACGTCCCTGTTCCAAGAGGTGAGATGCCTGCTGCCGAACCACGCCCTGGATCTGCGGACCGGTGACGTCCACAGATACTGGCCCGACACGGATCTGCCAGCCGTCCCCCTCGCCGTCGCCGTCGAGGACAGCCTTCGGATCCTTCAAGGGCTCATGCGCAGCGCGCGCCAGCGCTTCCCGCTCGCGCTGTCGATGACGGCCGGGTGGGACAGCCGGCTGATGCTCGCCCTCAGCCGGGACGTCAAGGACGATCTGTACTGCTTCACGCTGCTGTACCCGCGCGCGGAGCATTCTCGTGACGTGCGTGTGCCAGCCGCGCTGCTGAAACGTCTGGGGCTCGATCACCACACGGTCAGCTACCCGTCGAAAGCGAACGACGCGTTCAAGGACATCTACCAGCGCAACGTGGCAGCCTCGCGAGATACGTACTGCGCCGACGCGCAGGGGCTCTACGAACAGTACCCGCCGGAGCGCGTCTGCGTCACCGGCGACGTCGCCGAGATCGTCAAGGCCTACTACCGTCTGCCGGCAGCCGGAACGGCGGAGGTGTCGGCGCGGGATCTCGCCGCCCTGTGTGCCGGGGTGAGCCATCCCTTCCAGATGCGGGCATTCGAGCGATGGCTGGCGACGGCGCAACCACGCAACGTCCACCCGCTGGACCTCTTCTGCTGGGAGCAGTTCGTCGGCAAGAAGCAGGCCCTCATCCGGGCCCAGTACGACATCGTCCAGGAGACGTTCGCCCCGCTGAACTGCAGGGCCCTGCTCGCCACGATGCTGTCGGTCGACGAGCGGGATCGGCGCGGCCCCGAATTCACGCTCTTCAGAACCCTGATCGAGCGGCTGTGGCGGGAGACGCTGGGAATCCCGGTCAATCCCGCCGAGGAACGACGGGCGAGGCGAATCGTTCGCCGGGCACTCGCCGCCTTGCACATCCCCGACCGCGTTCCTCAGCGTCTGATGGCACTCGGGCGCCGCATGGTGTTCCGGTGAGGGGGACCTGGGCATGATGCGGCGGCTCAAGCGTGTGGTGTACCCGGCCGTGGCGATGGCGTTCTCTCATGCCACCCTGGTCGAGGGACGGTTGAAGGGATCCGGAGAACCATTCAGGTTCCTCTTCGTCGACAACACGCCGTTCGGCGAGTACGTCAATGGGCGGATTTTCGAGCAGCCGCCGGCCGTGCTCATGAAGCGACGCATCCCCATCCTCCGGCTGCGCCATCTGCTCGCCCGGCGGCCCGCCCTGTGCGATCTCTGCGTGGCCGTCCTGCCCCGCGCGTACGAGCGCATCTTCCGCGGGCTCTACGACTACCGCACGACCGATGGTATTCGGCAGGTCATCGACACGTCGGGAACGTGGGAAGACGTGCGAGCGACGTTCGGCAAGAAGAAGCGGCAGATCTCGAACGGGTTCGAGGAGAAGTCAGGACTCGCCCACCGGATGTCGCGGGACCCCGCCGACTTCGACTTCTTCTATCACCGCATGTTCGTGCCACATATCAGGCGGCGTTACGGCGATCTGGCGTCCATCGATCCCTACCGCGAAATGAAGGCGTTCTTCGAACGTGGCCTCCTGGTCTTCGTGACCAGAGGCGACGAGCCCGTTGCGGGAGCCCTGTGCCTTGTCGAGGACGGCATGCTGCGTTTCAGGCGAACCGGAGTCCTGGACGGCGACGAGGCGCACGTCGAGGGAGGCGCGCAGACGGCTCTGTACTACTTCCAGCTCCGGTACGCCCAGGCCACCGGGCTCCGCGCCGTCGACACCATGCTCAGTGCGCCGTTCCTGAACGACGGCGTGTTCCGCCACAAACGGGAGTGGGGCGCCGCCGTCATGCCCGACGAAGAAGCGGCCACCTGGGTGTACCTGTTCCACGCAGGCCCATCCGGCACCTCCGCCCGCTTCTTCGAGGCCAATCCAATGGTCGCCTACGGTGCGCGCGGCCTGGAGGGCGTCGTCGGGCTTCCGGAGCCGTCTGTCGGTCTCGACCGTGCTGTCGATGACCTTCTGCGGCGACACGAGACCCGTGGGCTTCAAGGGTTCAGGGTGGTGACTCCGACGACCGTCCTCGAACGGTGATGAGGCTTACCGGCCGAGCTGAACGCGGCGCTTCAGGCGGCGGGCAGTATCGACGAACGCAAGCGCCCGTCGGCCGAGAGCGGTCGTGGGAAACAGACCCGTGCTCAGGCGGCGGCGGCCGGTCCAGAATTCGTCGAGGTAGGATCCTTCGCTGGCGCCGCTGTCGAGATAGTCGAGGCCGCCGAACAAGTCCGGTGCGCGCCGGATGATCTCGATCTCGTTCAGCATGCCCGGTGAGAGCTTCGCGTAGGCGGGGTCCCAGCCGATCTTGAATGCGAACCCCGCGCGTCCGGAGACGAAGTTGCTGGTGGAGGAAATCACGACGCCGTTCAGGCGGAGTTCGGTGAAGCACGCTCGCCCCTCACGGCCGAATCCTTCCACGACCTCTCTGAAGAAGGCCTCGTCCTCCGGCCTGGAGCGCAGGGACGTGCCTTCGGCGCCTTTCCATCCACGGTGCTCGAGATCGAGGAAGCTTTCAATCGCGGCAGGCGACGGGTCTCGTCCGGTAATGGCCTGCCAGTCCACGTTTCCCAGTTCGTTCAGGCGGCGCGTCTGTCGTCGCAGGCCCTTCAGTCGCCCGTTCTTGAGTTCGGCCTCGAGATACCCGCCTCCCGCCTTCGCGGGCACCAGCACGGCGCGCGGGCTGCCGGACGTCTCATGCCAGGGCAATCCTCGGTCCGCCGTCGTCGCCGCCATGGCGTCCGCGAGCGGGCCGTCCACGCTGCGCCACGTGAACGCCACAGCGTGCCAGCCACGGCCGGGGCTGCAGAGGTAGTCGAAGACGGCCGAGACCACCGGCTCGACGCGCCGCTGGTCGATCAGCAGGCCGGTCAGGTACGAATGGCGGGAGCGGTAGGCGGCCAGGTGCGGCAGCGGAAAGTGCGTACCCGGCCCTCGCGGCGTGAACACGCCGACACCCGCCAGTTCGCCGTCTTCGGTTTCCGCCAGCAGGACGAAGGGAGCTCGCCCGGGTTCCAGATGGCGCGCCGCAGGCAAGACGAAGTACGGCGAGAGATACGCGTTCGGTTCGACCGCGACGCGTTCGAGCCCGGCCCAGGCCGCCATGGTCGCGGCATCGACGGCCAGGCAGTCAACGGCCCGGATCCGGATCGCCGCATGCGGCTCCGAGGCCTGACCGGCCAACTCCTCAGAGTTCACCATCACCTCTGAGATATATCGAATCTCAGCGGTCAAGTGTCCAGTCCCGGGTCCTGCCGAGACCTCCCGCACGCGCGCCGAGCCGGGGCTTCAGAGCCTGACGCGGCTAAAGCCTGGTGTCGCCGCAGCCGACAGTTCCGGCATGGGGACCGTGTGCCGGTGTGCCCGCCCGCCCGTCGTGCGCACATCAGGGACGAATCGGTGATGGCCGCGGAGAGACGCGTCGTGTCCCGTGTCGTCACAGACGAGGCCGGATGGGCCGGACTGCGTCCGGCGTGGGAAGAGCTGCACCGCAGCCGGGCTGAGGCGTCACCATTCCTCCAGTTTGCCTGGCTGCGGACCTGGTGGGACGAATACGGCGAGACGTACGGGGCCGGAGGACTCCGGATTGTCACGATGTGGCACGATTCGAGGCTGGTCGGCGCCCTTCCGCTGTACATGAGCAGGCCCGGCTGGCTGCAGGCACGGTGTCTCCGGTTCATCTCCACCGGAGAGTCCGAAACCGAAGAGACCTGTCCGGACTACCTCGACCTCCTCAGCCGACCCGGATTCGAAGCCGAGTGCGCCGATCTGGTCTGGCGCGAGATCGACCGGCTGGAGTGGGATCGCCTCGAGTTGCTGGATCTGCCGGTGGCGTCCGCGCTGATCGGCTCGGCGAGGAGGCCGGGGCGAGCTCGGCTGACCGCCCGTGGCGCGTGCCCGGTGGCCGACCTGACCGGAGGCTTCGACGCCTATCTCGGGCGACTGTCGGCGAACAGCCGACAGCAGGCGCGCCGGCTCCTGCGAGAGGCCCAACACGCGGGTGCCCGATTCGAACTGGCCACCGCCGACGAAAGCCGTGCCGCGTTTGACGACCTCATCCGGCTCCATCAGGAACGATGGGCAGCCGACGGCAGACCCGGTGCGTTCGCGGCGGGACGATTCGTGGAGTTTCACCGCCGGCTGATTCGGGAGTGGCTGCCCGAAGGACGCGCGGTGCTTGGGCGGTTCGTCCTGGATAACGCGCCCGTTGCGGTGCTCTACGGTTTCATCACGGGTCGGGTATTCGCCTTCTACCAGTCCGGCGTACAGCACGAGTCGGCACGGTTGCGCAGCCCCGGCAACGCCGCGCACCTGCTGCTCATGCGTGAGCTTGCTGGCCGCGGCATCGAGGCGTACGACTTCCTGAGAGGCGCGGCCTCCTACAAGGAGCGGCTGGCCACGCGGGAGAACAGGCTCACCGCCATCTCCGTAAGGCGGGCGACGCTTCGCGAGGCGGCGTCTTGGCCCATCGAACTGGCCGGCCGCTTCGCCAGGCGGCACCGGTTCTCAACCGCTGGAGCGTTGCCATGAAGCGCGCATTGGCTGCGCGCGTCCTTTCGGCGAGCGGGCTGTTGCCCCTCCTGCGCACGGTCGCGCCCTGGTCCGGCGTCCTGTGCCTGAACTACCACCGGATTGGCGACGGCCGCGCGAGCGTGTACGACCGGGAGCTTTGGAGCGCGGATGCCGAAGGATTCGACGACCAGGTCCGATTTCTCGCGAGCACGTTCTCGGTCGTGACGCCCGAGGACCTGCCCGCCATCCGGCAGGCGGGCCGCGGGCGCTTCGTGCTCATCACCTTCGACGACGGGTACCTCGACAACTACGAGGTGGCGTTCCCGATTCTGCGGAAGCACGGCGTGCGGGCCACCTTCTTCATCACCACGGGGTTTCTCGACGACGGACGGCCCGCCTGGTGGGACGAGATCGCGTGGATGGTGCGTCGGAGCCCCCGGTGCGGCCTGGAGGGGGGGGCATGGCTTCCCGGTCCGATCGCCTTCGACGATCCGGACCGGACTCTCGCCATTCGCGCGCTGCTCCGGGCCTTCAAGGGCATGCCCGCGGCTGCGACGGAGGGCTTTCTCGACTTTCTCGCCGACGCTACCGGCAGCGGCCGCCACGCGGGTGTCGCCGGCGGTACGTGGATGAGCTGGGACATGGTCCGTGACATGCGGGCCTCGGGCATGGTCATTGGCGGGCACACGGTGACCCATCCCGTCCTGGCGCGCCTGACACCCGAGCGCCAATGGGAGGAAATCTCGCGCTGCGGGTCGCGCCTGTCCGACGAACTCGCAGAACCCATGCGCGTCTTCAGCTATCCGGTGGGGAGCCTGGACAGTTTCGACGAGGGCACGCGGGTCTGCCTGCGTCGCGCCGGAGTGCAGTACGCCTTCAGCTACTACGGCGGGATGACCCGGTTCGACGACTGGGACGACCTTGACCTGCGCCGGGTCTCCGTCGAGTCGGACATGGACCGGCACTGGGTCCGATCGACCGCGACCCTGCCGCGCCTGTTCGGTCCACCGCGGCTCGGCGCCGCGGCACCCGGAGGTGCGTCGGTCACTCCGGCCGTGCCCTCGGAGGCAGCGTCACCATGACGATGTCGGTGAGCGTGGTCATCCCGACCTACAACCGGGCCGCGATCGTCGGGCAAGCGGTCGAGAGCGCGCTTGCGCAGACCCTCGCACCGTGCGAGGTGATCGTGGTCGACGACGGATCGAGCGACGACACCGAGGCGGCGCTGCAGAGGTTCGGCGACCGGGTCCGGTTCGTCCGGCAACGGAATGCGGGCCCGGCCGCAGCGAGGAACAGAGGGATCCGACAGTCGAACGGGGAATTCGTGGCGTTCCTGGACTCGGACGACCTCTGGATGACGCAGAAACTGGAGCGTCAGATGGGTCTGTTCGCGTCGGACCCGTCGCTGGGCGTCGTGAGCTGTCTCTCCCGGTACGTCTCCTTCGACGGCGAGACGCTCGCCGATACCGGACCCGGCCAGGCGACGCTGCGCGCGGGCGATCCGGCGAGCATCCGCAGGCTGCTCTTGGGGAACACCGTGTCCGGGGGATCGAGCGCGGTCGTCCGGCGCGACTGTCTCGATGCGCTCGGGCTCTTCGACGAGAGCCTGTGGGGCGTCGAGGACTGGGATCTGTGGCTTCGGGCAGCCAAACGGTACTCGATTGGATTCGTGAACGAGCCACTCACGATTATGCGGTCCGGCGCGTCGAATCTCAGCTCGCCGAGGAACATGGCGTCGATGCTCGAAAACGAACTCCGGCTGCTCAGGAAGCACTTCGCGGACCGGTCGTACCGCATCGGCGCGTACGACCGCGGCATGGCGGTCGCCGAGCGATACGGCCGCGCGGCCTGGGCCTGGTACTCGATCGGGGACACGCGGCCGGCCAGACGATGCCTGTTCCTGGCCATCGCCAGCAACCCGCTGCACATGGCAGGCCAGCCCGCCTTCGCCGGCCTGCTGGGCCGTCTGCTCGTCGGGGAGCGCCGGCTCGGAATCCTCAAACGCCTGGTGGGCCGGCAGCCCGCTGCCGATCGGAGCGCCTGACGTGGATGCGCCGGGTGGGAATCCTGTGACGCCGCGATCCGAGCCTGCGCAGGTCGTGGTGCAGAACTCGCTCTGGATGGTGATCCAGCCGCTGGCGCTCAGTCTGATTTCCATGTTCGTCGTGGGCTACACCGCCCGTCTGCTCGGCGAGGACCAGTACGGCCGCTTCATCCTCGGGTTCACCGTCGTCGCCATGATCGCGCCATTCGCGAACCTGGGACTGCGCGCCATCACCGTGCGCGAGGTCGCGGCAAGACCGGACCAGTCGGTCGGGTTTATCGACATGGTCTTCTCCGCCCGCCTCACCCTGTCGCTGGTGAGCGCCGCCGTCGCCGCCGGAAGCGCGCTGCTGTCGCCGTACCCGACCGACACCAAGATCGTCATCTGCCTTGCCTCGTTCACGATCGTGTTCCAGGCGATGAGCACGACGTTCTACGACGTCTTCCAGGCGCGCGAACGGATGCGTGAGGTGGCTGTCGCCCAGGCCGCCACGGGGCTGGCGGTCATCGTCTTCACCGTGGCTGCCCTGCTCGCCGGCTTCCGGCTCCTGGGCGTGACGACCGCCTACGTGCTGGGCAACGCCGCGGGCCTGGGCGTGGCGTGGGTCCGCTTCGCCAGACATCACCGCACGCCGAGGTTCGTCGGGAACCTGCCCGGCTTCAGGTCGGCCATCATCCAGGGCGCGCCCTTCTTCGTGCCGGGCCTCATCGCCATCGTCGGCAGCAAGGTCGGGATTCTGATCCTCTCATCGGTGTCGGGCGACGCGTCGGTGGGCCACTACGGCGCGGCCAACGGGCTGGTGGAGCGTCTGGCCGTGGTGCCAGACGGCATCTGCACGGCGTTCTACCCGACGATGGTGGCCCTGTACCAGCGCTCGGCGGAAGAAGGCGGGCGGCTGTTCAAGCGGTTCTTCTTCTACATGGTGCTCCTGGGACTGCCGATCGGCGTCGGGACGACGATCCTGGCGCGTCCCATCATCACGCTCGTGTACGGGCCGGCCTACATCGATGCGACCTTCGTCCTGCAGATCCTGATCTGGTCCCTGTTCATCACCTTCCTGACCTCGCTCCAGTCGTGGGCGCTTGGGGCCATTCACCACGAGAAACTCGCCGGCGTGGTCACGGTCGTGTCGACCGCGCTCACCGTCCTGCTGAGTGCGTTGCTCATTCCGCGGTACGCCGAGAACGGTGCGGCGATGGCCGCGCTGCTGTCGAACGCGACGGCCTGCCTGCTCCTGTGGTTCTCCATCAGCCGGCACCTCGTGGCGAGGCCGTCGAATGCCTGGCAGGTGAGCCGGGCCGTCGCGGCGACGGCGGTCATGGGGGGCGTCTGCTACCTGTTGCGCGACCAGAACATCGCGGTCGTCATGGCGGCGAGCGCGCTGACGTACGCGGCCGGGCTGTGGGTCGTTCGCGTGGTCACCGCGGACGAGATCCGCGTGCTCAGGGGCGCGCTGCTCGGCCGGGCCACAGGCGGGGGCTGAGGTTCGTCACGGCGCGGCAGGCCTCGTGGAGCCAAGGGGCCGCCAGCATCATCAGCAGCGGCATCAGAGGCAGGTGGTGGCGGCTCACCCCGAACACGAGCATGTGCGGGGCCGTGTAGAGCGCCAGGACCAGCACGAGGAACCACACCGACCACTGTCGGCGGTTGCGCCACGCATACGCCAGGGCTGTACCGACGATGACCACGTAGAGGCTGACCGTCACGGCGAGCACAGGTAGCCACGCGTCCGAGTAGGCCCGCCCGAAGGAGCCCGAGCGGATGTTGCGGGCGATGAAGAAGTCGGGCAGCCAGAAGTCGAAGGCCTTGCTCTTCGCGAGGAGGAATGCGCGAAGCGGGTCCTCACGCATCTGTTCGATGGCCGCCCGCGCGAGTTCCCGGTTCCGGCTCTCGTGAGACGCGTCGCCGACGATCTCCAGGTACACGCGATCCTGGTCGAGCCGGGAGGCCTTCCTCCAGGCGAACGGCATAGGCGTGTCGTGGCTGTGCCCCAGGTAGAGGTTGAAGCCCACGTTGCTCTCGACCAGGATGAAGTGCCCGTGTTCGTTGAAGTTGCGCATGCTCCAGGCGCCGACGACGACCATGCCGAGCGTGGTCGCCAGACCGGCCTTGGCCAGGAGGCCCGCCCGGGCTCGGCGAGTCGCCGGCACCTGCGAGGTGATCGCGCAGAACCAGAGCACCGGAACCAGGATGACGGCGGTCGAGCGGGTGAGCGCCGCGGCGCCGATCAGGCCCCCAATAGCTGCCGCGGCCCACCACGAGGGACGGTCGGTGCGCCACCGGGCCATCGCCCACACGGCGGCGAGGAACAGGCACGTGAACAGCGTTTCCGACCACAGCAGGCCGGTCAGCCCGACGAGTTCGGGCGACAGCCCGGCCAAGGCGGCAGCGAACAACGCGGAGGCCTGGCCGGTCAGCCTGCGGGCCAGCAGGTACGTGAGGAGGGCGGTGACGGTCCAGAGCAGCGCCGACGCGACGCGCGCCGCGGCGAGCGACCCGTCGGTCAGCCAGAACAGCACGGCCAGGAAGAACGGGTATCCCGGAGCCCTCCACGATGTCGGCAGCCTGCCCGGCTCGAAGACGTAGCCGTGCCCGGCGGCCAGGTTGCGGCCCAGCAGGACGTACCCCTCGGCATCATCCTGGATGACGCCGTCGTGGGAGACCCACGCTACCGTCAGGTGGGCGGCCAGCACGACTCCCAGCAGCATCCACACGGCGCGCGAGGCCGGTGCGGCGGCGGGCACGTTCGAGCGGGTTCGCGGTTGGGGGGACACGATCTGCTCCTCGAGTAGGTTTCCGGTCGCACGCTCCCTTGCTCCCGGCCCGGTGCCGGACTCGCCTACAGGGCTGACGGAGACTCGCAGAACCGCGCCCTGTGCCGATGCCGCCGGATTCGCTTCCCACCGACGGCCTCGGGCAGCGCGGTTCCCGCCCGTTCCTTCGCCGACACAATCCACGATGCCGAGATGGCGAGCACGCTCTCGGGCTTGGCGCTGAACCGCTCGTTCAGCCTGAACGTTCCGCTTCTGAGCAGAGCCAGCGCCCGCTCGTCGACGTCCGGGCGTGTGGCGACGATGCGGTGCCCCGCGTCCTCGAAGAGGCGGAGCATGTCGTCGTGCCTCAGCCGGTTGGTGTACGCGTAGCGGTTCCCGGCGTAGGCGCGCCAGGCACGGTCCGAGTACTTCAGGAAGTTGATGGTGGTGATGCCCTTGTCGAACGTGTAGAAGTGGTCGCTGTAGTCCACGCGATGGACGAAGATGCCATGGTCCCCGGTGATCCGGGTCCCCTCGGCGAGGATCCGACGTATGACGTCTTCCGGGATGTGCTCGAAGACCGTGTACGACGTGTGCACGTCGACACTGCCGGACGGCAGCCCCGTGTCGGCGGCATCGCCTGGAGCGATGTACTCGATCGAGCAGAGGTCCAGGAAGGTCTCGAGTGGCCAGTCCCGGCGGCGGCCGAGATCGAGCATCGCGTCGAACCGTGAGCTGTCGAGCCGGTTCCCGAACAGCGCACGGATCCGGACCTGATCGGCCGCGATGAGCCGGAGGCTCTCCCGGACCATGTCGAGGCTCAGATACCGGTGCAGATCGACCGTGATCGTCCGCCGTGCGCCCATGAGCCAGTAGGCGACGGGCACGAGCAGCGTGCGCCCAGACCCGACCTCGAAGAAGGTCAGGCC
This sequence comes from uncultured Vicinamibacterales bacterium, assembly GCA_964481395.1. Taxonomy (GTDB): domain Bacteria; phylum Acidobacteriota; class Vicinamibacteria; order Vicinamibacterales; family JAKQTR01; genus JBFMFH01. The sequence continues at coordinate 25,810 of CAYZYG010000013.1, read as the reverse complement.
GCGCGGATCGCGTCCCTGATCGGTCACGTGCGTCCAGGTCGCAATCCCGTGCCGCAGCTTCGTCGTCACGTCGACGACCTGCGAGCGCCCCAGATGCCGCTGGAGCCAGTAGTAGGTCGCGTACGACGCCGAGGAGGGCAGGCGCTCGATCGCCTGCAGCAGAGCCGATTTCAGTCGCCAGTTCATCACGCGTCCATCAGGGCCCGACGCCGTCAGCGCCAGCCGAGTTCGATGACCTCGAAGTCGTCCGCACGGAGCTGGCGGAAGGGGCCGTTGAGCTCATCGTTATTCCAGCGCGGGTCCATCGTCCCCGAGATGTACATGTCGCTGCCGTTGTCGGCGAGAATCAGCCCGTAGGTCTTCATCGCCTCGAAGATCTTCCTGACCGGCGCCGCGAATCCCGACAGATCGACTGACGCTTTCAACCGCAGCCGCGTGCCCAGCGGCGGGGCGCCGCTGGTCGAGCCGGCGGCGTGCGAGGCTGGCCACACGTACCCGTTGGTCGACCGGGTCGTGAAGCGCAGCGCGTGCCGGATGGGCGCACTGCCGTACACTTCTTCGAAACGCACGAGCCCGGGCAGAATGGCCAGGCCCGCGGCGTCGGCCGAGGTCCAGCCCTCGGGGCGGCGCGCGTTGCTCGCCAGGTTGAAAATGGCGCCGGACCCAGCCTCCCAGCGGCCCGCCGCCCGGTTCCATCTCGTCGCGAACGTCTCGTAGAGGATCCAGCGGTCGCGATCGACGATGAGCAGATGGCGGTCACCGGAGTCGCCCCCTCCCGGCTCACCGCCTTCGATGTAGTTCGGCAGGGTCTTCGCTTCCTCCGGAATCGGATATCCCGGTGCCTCGCCCGGCACGCCCCTGTCGCTCTCGTCGTCGTACTCGAACCACCCGATCGGCACCCGCGGCTGGCTGCCGCCAACCGTCACGTAGGGGATGCCGTACGGCGGCGGGCCGAAATCAGGGTGCAACGTCCGCGTCCGGCCGATGAAGCCGATGAACGCCGCCGACTGGGGATCCACGGGCGCGCGCGAGATGTCCTGGTTCCACCAGTTGTCCGCGGGGAACAGGGAGCGTCCCGTCAGGTCCTCCGTGAGCCGCACCAGCGATGTGCCCCCGCCCCCGGTCGTCGGGGGATCCGTGACGTCCGTGGGGGAGGTCGGAGACGACTTGGTCGACGAGCAGGCGAACACGACGGCGAGCAGCGGCAGGGCCACATGGAGGCCGCCGGCCCTCATCCACTTGCGCAACATGGACACTCTCCTCAGTTCCCCGTGCTACCAGGAAGCCAGCACGCGAACGGCGACATACGCACACACGACCACCCCGAACGACACAGCCGCCACGGCGACCCAGTCCGCGGGCCCCTGCTCGACGCGCTCCCCGCGTTCGCGCAGGCCCGAGGCGATACGCGCGGCGCCAAGCGCAAGCGGGATGTGGAGCACGGGACTGTACTGCCGGGAAAGGAAGCACGCGCACACCACCAGCGCGATGCCGCCGGCCCAGACCTCCGGGGCCAGCGATGAGCCCGGCGTTCCCGCCCTGTTTCGCGACGACCCGTTGCCGACCAGGAGCCAGTAGAACGCTCCGATGAAGAGCACGCCCCCGACCATTCCCAGTTCCGCGACGGTGTGCACGAAGGAATTGTGCGCGACCAGGTGGTGGTGGTCGGTGAACGTGTCGTAGCCGACGCCGAGCACCGGCTTCCACTTCAGCATCTCGAGGCCGGCCGACCAGGCCTGGATGCGCCCCTGGGCCGAGTCCTCCGACGCGTTCATCGCCTGCAGCCGGCCGGAGCCGGCCACGATCAGGATGGCCGACGCCGCGACGGCCGCGAGCACGGAAGCCTTTCCCATCCGGCGGTAGGCGTAGAACGCCCCCATGACGGCGAGGCCGAGCAGTCCCCCGCGCGACTGCGTCAGAAAGAGCGCGTAGAGCAGAATCCCGAGCCCACCGGCCGCCAGCACGCGCCGGAGCAAGCCCCGGTCGGCCGCGAGAATCGGCGCGAACAGAAACGGCATGACGATGACGAGGCTCATCGCGAGATCGTTGGGATCGCCGAAGATGCCCGTGCCCCGGATGCGCTTCACCACTTCCGCCTGGCCCCCTCCCAGGAGGTCCTCCGACCCGTCCTCGTAGTACTGGTCCAGCGCGGTGGTCTGCCCGAACCCGATCCCGGTCCAGTGCTGCACGATGCCGTTGGCCGCCTGGAACAGGGTGAGGCACACGAGCAGGGTCGCGAACCCGCGAATCTGCCGCTCGCTTCGGACGGCGATTCTGATGAGGAGGTACAGCACGACGAGCGGCTGCAGCTTCGCGAACGCGACGGCCGCTCCTCCGAACCAGCCGTTGGCAGGCAGCGACAGCACGGCTGCCGCGATGAACCCGAGGTAGCACCAGTCGTTGGGCAGGTCGGCAAACGGCCGCGGCTCCGACAGGAGCGACGCAGCCGCAGACACGACCGCCGCGCCCGCAACCAGCGCCAGGATCGGCAGGCCAGCGAGCTGGGGGAAGATCTCTCCCGGGCGGATGTAGATCAACGCGACGTAGAGCAGCGTCAGGGCGTACGTCATGCCGCACACACCTCGAGGGCCAGTCTCGCCGACGCGTCGGACAGACCCGCGACCCTGGCGAGCAGCCCTGACAGCTCGCCTGCCTGCTGCCGTCGATCGTACCGGTGACCGTCCCACTCGACGGGCGGCTCGGCCGCCCCTGTCGCGAACCGGCTGAGCTTGTGGACCAGGCACGCGGCGATGGCCGGTACGTCAGCCGGGACGAAGCGGCTGGCCGCCGGGTACTCGTCCAGAACCCGCCACAGGTCACCGCGCGGGGCGATGGCGAGAATCGGGCGTCTCGCCGCCATGTACTCGAAGATTTTGGCGTTGAGGAACCGCTCGGCGTCCGGGGCGTCGGTCGTCAGCGAGCAGAGCGCGTTGGCCGAGCGCATCAGGTCGATGACCTGATGATGGTCGAGATACGGATGCACCACGAGGTGGACGCCGGTCCCCGACAGGCGTGACAGCAACTGTTCCTGAGCTTCCGTGCGGCGCCCCGCGAACACGAGTTCCAGACGATCAGCCAGGTCCGGTCGCTCGCGGCAGAGCCGCTCGACGGCGTCGACGAGCGGCGCCACGGAGGTGTGCGCCCACAGGGTGCCGGTGTACACGAGCCGGAAGCGGCGGTCACCGCCCGCGGGCGTCGCCGACGCCGGCGAGGCGAAGTCCTCGGGATCGAAGCCGTTGCGCAGGCAGACGACCGGAACGGGCACGGCGCGGGGATCGCGTGCCGCCATGATGGCCCTCGCGCTCGCCTCACTGGTGGCGACGATGGCGCTCGCGCGGCGCGTGACGGCTCGTTCCATCAGGCGGTTGAGCCGGCTCGCCAGGCGCCCGTACTTCTTGTTCTCATGGAAGCGGTTCGTGAGATCCCATTCGTCGCGGTAGTCGAGCACGAGCGGCAGGCCGGATGCCCGCTGCAGCCGGGCGGCGACCAGGAACGACGAGAAGGGAGGCCCCGTCGCGACGATTGCCGCGTGGGGCACGGATTCGAGCAGACGCCGACCTTCGCGGACCGCGGCCGGAAGCCAGAGGAGTTGAGGATCCGGTTGCAGGACGCCCGTGGCCAGACGCCGCACAGCCGCGCCCGCGACCCGACGAACGCACCGCGCTCCGGTCGCGCAGCGCCCTCCCGTGGCTGACACCAGCGCCTTCGTCGAGTAGGACGGCTCCAGGGTCCTGGCCCTCCGGACGAGGGTGTCCGGCGGAACGTCGGCGACGAGGGTGGTGTCCGCCACAGGCACCGACGGATTCGACACCGTGAGCACGGAGACCTGCCAGCCCCAGTCCGGCAGGTACTTCGCGAACTTCGTCACGCGCTGCACCCCGGCACCGCCGACGGGCGGAAACGCGTAGGCCACGAACAGGACGCGGGGCGGCAAGGCTCTGGCAGTCATGATGTCGGTGCCCCGGCGAGGCGCTGAAGCGCCTGCGAACCGCCCTGGCGCCGGGCGGCGACGGCGCCGGCGATCCGAAAGACCTCTTCGAGTTGGCCGGCGTGCTGATCCCACGTGCATCGCAGGCGGGCCGTGGCGGCCGCCACCGGCGCTGCGGTCACCGCCCTCATGGCAGCGGCGAGTGCGGTCACGTCTCCCGGCGGGACCAGCCTGTCCAGCGCGGCATCCGCGATTTCGGGGACGCCCCCGACGGCACTCGCGACGAACGGCGTGCCGCAGGCGATCGACTCGAGCAGCACGTTTGGTGATCCTTCCGACCAGCTGGGCAGCACGGTGGCGCTGGCGGCCCTGAACCAGTCAGCCAGATCCCCGTGCGGAACGCTGCCCACGAACCGCACCCTCCTGGCCACGCCGAGCTCGGCGGCCCGTTCCGACAGGACCTGCTTGAGCGGTCCGTCACCGGCGAGGCACAGGGTCGCGCCGGTTCGATCGGGCTCCGACGCGGCAAATGCGTCGAGCAGCACGTCGAGACCCTTCACCGCGACCATCCGACCCACCCAGAGCAACATGGGCGCGCCGGGATCCAGGCCCAGACGGACGCGTGCCGACTGCCGATCGCCGGGCGAAAACAGCGCCGGGTCGACACCGTTGTCGACGACGTGCACGTGATCGCCGGGCACGCCGAGTTCTTCGACCGCTTTCTTCAGGTGATGGCTGACGCAGACGACCCCGTCCGCGCTCTGGAGCGCTGATGTCAGGCAACGGCGGCGGCGCAGGTCGCGGCCGAGCAGCAGGACGTCAGATCCGCCGGCCATCACGACGCCCGGCACGCCGAGCCCGCGCGCGATTCTGACGGCGGTCGCGCCATCAGGATGCACCCAGAACCCGAACACGACGTCGGGGCGGAAGCCCGACAGGACCCGCTGGACGGTGCGGCGAACCGACTGCCACAGGAACCACTCGTAGGCGGTTCTCAGCATTCCCGGCGGATAGACGTACAGCGGATGGTGTACGGTCAGGCCGTCACGGAACTCGACAGGGGGCAACGCCCCGCTGCCGCGCTGGCGCCACCGGTCCCGCCACGACACCGGTGCGATGACGGTGACCTCGTTCGCGCGAGCCAGCGCCCGCGCGGTCTGGTCGTTGAACATGCCGCGTGTGGGCTCGAGCGGATTCGGGAAGTTCCCGGTGATGAAGAGGATCCGCATGGTCACCTCGTCACCGGCGGGAGCGTCCCGGTCGGGTCGAGGCACGCGCAGTACATCCGCTCGTAGTGCTCGACGACGCGCCTGACGTTGAAGTGTGACTCGATCCTCCGTCGGGCCGCGAGGCCCATTCGCACGGCGTCGGATCCGCTGGTGAGCAGGCGTCTCATGGCTCCGGCCAATGCATCGGGCGAGCGCGCGGGCACCAGGAGGCCCGTCTCTCCGGGCACGACGACCTCGCGATTACCGCCGACGTCGGTGACGACGGCCGGAAGCCCGGCGGCCATCGATTCGAGCAAGGCCAGCGAGAGTCCCTCGCTCGTCGAGGACAGCACGAACAGCCCGGCGGCCGCGAGGAGGGGGGAGACGTCCTCCCGGTAGCCGAGAAAGCGCACGTGCGGGCTGAGCCCCAGCCGTGCGCGCAGCGATTCCAGCTCCGCCCGGCACGGTCCATCCCCGACGACGTCGAGCTGGAAGGCCGGCACCTCGTCCACGACGAGACGAACGGCCCGCAGCAGGGTGGCGTGGTCCTTGATGGGATCGAGCCGCCCGACACTGATGGCCCGCGACAGCCGATCGGCGGCGCGTCCGGCCTTGAAATCGAAGCGCTCGAGGTCGATGCCGTTGCGGATGACGTGCAGCCGCCCGGCAGGGACCCCTTCCGTCTCCCGCGCCAGATCCGCCGCGTCCTCTGACACCGCAACGAACTCGTTCGTCCAGCGGGACGCCAGGCGGCTGAACGCCGCAAGCGGCTGTCTGTCGATGTACTGGCGACCGTGTCTCGTGTGGACCACCACCGGTACGCCGGCCAGCTTCGCGGCGAGCGTGCCGTGCAGGTGGGCCTGTGGGTTGTGCGTGTGGAGCACGTGCGGTCTGATCCGCCGCAGGCGTCCGGCCAGCCTGAGGATTCTCGCTGGTACCGAGCCCCCGGTGCCGATACTCTCGACCGGAACGCCCAGTTCGGCGAATCCTTGCTGGAGGACTCCCGATCGGTCGAGGCAGATGACACGCGCACCGAAGCGATTCCGCGTGCGGTGCCGCACCAGATCCAGGACGACCTTCTCCAGGCCGCCGATGGCCAGGCTCGTGACGAGGTGGACCACGCACAGGGGCGGCCGCGAGTCCAGCCACGCGCTGCGGGGCGCGGTCGTCGCGGTCATGATGCGCTCGCGTGCCGCGTGGGTGCGGCCACGGTCGTGGTCCGGGGTTCTTCCGGCCGGCGCGCTGCGGCGAGACGGCCCGGCAGCCTGACCCACCCGCCGTGCCGGCGGTGATACCGGAGCAGACCCTTCAGGTGAGACAGCGAGATGCGGGACAGCGGCCGCCGATGCGAGATCTGCTGTGTATGGTGCAGCAGCGTCAGGCCGGGGTCGTACAGGATGTCGAGCCCCGCCTCGCGGACGCGCGCCGAATAGTCGAGGTCCTCTGGCGCGTAGAAGATGCCCTCGTCGAGGAATCCCACCGAGTCCAGGATGTCCCTTCTCATCAGCCAGCAGGCCGAAATCGCCGTTTCGACCCGCGTGCAGGTCCCGAACGGAAACGTCGGATAGAAGTCCGTGCGCGGCACGTGCCGTCCCAGGACGATGCGCGGCACCTTTCTGATCTTGTCGATGAACGTGGGAAAGCGCTTGACCGAGTGCTGCGTGCTTCCATCCGGCAGCACGAGCCGCGGCGCGATGATCGCAATCCGCCGGTCCGACTCGAGCCTGTCGAGCGCCGGCCGGACGGACCCCGACAGGAACTCGGTGTCGGAGTCGAGAACACAGATGAACGGGCTCTCTGCCCGACGGAGCGCCAGGTTGCGGGGGTGGGTCGTACCGAGGTTCCGATCGAGGGCGATGAGACTGACCGTGTCCGCCTGATCGCTGCGGAACTCGTTGACGATGTCGATGGTGCGATCCCGCGATCCGTTGTCCACCACGATGATCCGCGACGTCAGCCCGTCGGCGGACGAGCGCCACAGGATCGAGTCGAGGCACCCGCGGATGTAGGCCTGGGAGTTCCAGGTCAGCGTGATGAACGTCAGATCGGCCATGGGATCCGCCTCTTAGCGCGCCGAAATCCGCGCCGACAGGCGCTCCGCCAGCGATCGCGGCGCCGTGCCGGCACCCCGCGCCCGGATGCCCGTGCCCGTCCGTGTCTTCCGTGCCGGAGTGCGGCGCATGTAACGGCCGGCGCCGAGCAGGCTCAGGCCGAGTGCGATCAGGCCCGCGAGCTCGGCCGACTGGGCAGGCAGTGCCGCGAGCGGTTCCCACACACGATCGGCGACGGCGCCGCCGGATGGGCGATCCGCCGCCGGCCTCCTCGCCGGCGCGTGGCCTTCGCGCGCAGCCGAAGCGTCACCGAACGAACCGGCCCGCATCGGCGGGCCGCCGAGTGCGAGCGTGCACCCGACGAGCGCGGCGATGGCGGCCATGCGCGGCAGCCTCGAGCGTGCGGCCCGGGTTGATCGGCCGCATGATGTGCGGACAGGTACCATGAGAGGTCTTCCTCCTGCTGCCCCGGACCATGCAAGACCGGTTCCCTCGTCACATTCCGATCGTTCCGGCCGGTGCGCACGGCTGCACGTCGCAAAGGAACGGCGTGTTGCGGGCCGCGGACGCGACGCCCCGCGGGCGTGGCGCCCGGCGCGGCCTCGGACCGACGCGGGACGGTTCCTCGCGAAATGAGGGAATCCACGCCGATGACCGACAAAAGATGTGGCAGAACGGGACCGCGCTGCCCCGATCCGCGATGCCGACCGCAGGGTGTGTCACGGATTTCGGCAGGGACATCGGGGCTGGTCGCGCTGGGCGAGTTGGCGTCCGCCTTGCAACGGGGCGGGGCAGGACGCCAGGCCGTCCAGCGGCTCGTGCGCGTCAGCAGGTCCCGCGACCGGGGCCTGGGAGTGTCGAGATGATGAGCAATCGAACGGCGAGGGAGCGCTCGGTGGTGGCGTGCGCCATCCTGTGCAGCCTGGCGATGAACGCGGCCGTCACGGGACAGGACCGGACGGCGGCGCCGGAGGCGCCGATGGCGCAGGCCATCGCGTCCGCGCCTGCAGCGCAGACGCCGGGCGAGGACTACCGGCTCGGGCCGACGGACGTCCTCTCCGTCGTGTTCTGGGGAGAGAAGGAACTGTCGAGCGAGGTCACGATCCGGCCCGACGGCAAGATTACGCTTCCGCTCATCAACGACGTGGAGGCGGCCGGTCTCACGACCGAGCAACTGCGCCGCCGTCTCACCGAACTGGGCAAGCGGTTCGTCGGGGACCCCGTGGTGACGGTAGTCGTCAAGCAGGTCAACAACAACCGCGCCTTCGTGACGGGGCAGGTGATACGCCCGGGACCGTACGTCCTCTCGGGCCCCACCACCGTCCTGCAGGTGATCGCCATGGCTGGCGGGTTCACCGAGTTCGCCGATCGCAAACACGTGCTGATTACGCGGATCGAGAGCGGCCGGCAGCTTGCGTTCGAGTTCAACTATGACGAGGTCGTCAAGAAGCGGGATCTCAGCCAGAACCTGATCCTGAAGCCGGGCGACACGATCGTGGTGCCATGACATGCGCGTTCCGCACACAGACCAGGTGACCGCCGGCCGCGCCCGGTTGCGTGGCACGATCGCCGTCGTCGTCGTGGTCGGCCTGATCGCCACGGGCGCACAGGCCAGAGCAGCCGCGGCCCCTCAGGATCCGCCCGTCCAGCAGCCGACCGGCCAGGCGACGACACCCGAGGCGCCGCCGCTGCCGGCCGCGCCGTTCCGGGGGTTGTTCGGCGCCGGGAGCCCCGCCGCTCCCGGGGGACACGCGATCGATCTCACGGGCTTCGTTTACCAGGAATACGGCAACACCGAGGACTATCCGAATCCGAACGCCGACGACGTGCTCGCCACCGGGTGGTTCACGGCGGCGCGGGGTTCCCTGTCGTACGAACAGGCCGGCCGCTATACGCGATTCGGCCTTCGCGGCGAGGGCGCGTTCCGGTACTACCGCGAGACGTCGCTCACGACCGCTCCGCGGTTCCGGGCCGACATCGGGTTCGACAGCCGCGTCGGGCGCCGTCGCCGCGACACCGTGCAACTCGCGGCCTTCGCTGAGCGGCAGCCGTACTACATCCTGCCGCTGTTTCCGTCGTCCGTCGCCGTGACGGGCGGCACCGCGATCCTTCCGTCGAACCGCGACGATCTGCTGGTCCGGCGCGACCAGTACGTGTACGGGGAGTCCTTCGGCATCGAGCACCAGCTGTCGGCGCGCACGTACGTGGCGATCGACCAGAGTTTCCGCTACACGCGGGCCGATCAGCCTGGCCTCGACGTCCACGCGCTCACCGCCGGCGGGAGGTTCGGGTATCGCCTGTCTCCGAACGTCTCCGTGCTCCTCGGCTACGCGTACCAGGCCGGTCGCTACGGTCCGGGCACGAACGAACGGCTCCAGGCGCACGACATCGACGTCGGCCTCCGCGTGCTGAAGCCCCTCACGCCATCGCGGCGGACGACCGTCGGGTTCTCTGCCGCCTCGTCGCGGGTCGAGGCAGGCGGTGCACAGGGCTGGAAGGTCCTCGGGACCGCGAACCTCCGCCACGAGTTCACGCAGGGCTGGTTCATCGAAGGGGCCTTCGGCCGCGATGTCCAGCTGGTGGAGGGCTTCGCGGAACCGTTCTTCGTGAACACCGTGCGGGCGAGCGTGGGCGGGTTCCTCGGACGTCGCGTCGAAGTGCTCGCCGAAGGTGGGTACTCGGAAGGCGTGATCGGATTCACGGCTGACCGGTACGACGCGGCGCAGGGATCGGCGAGGCTCCGGATGGCCCTCACGAGGTTCCTGGCCGTCGACGCCGAAGGGCTGATGAACCAGTACGTGTTCGACAACGCAGGTACGGTGCCTGCTGGCGTTCCGCCCACGATCAACCGGTGGGCCGTCAGATGGAGCGTGTCCCTGTGGCTTCCGCTTTCCCGGTAGGAGGACGGACATCGTGATCCCAGGCCGCACCTACACACCGCAGGACGTCATCGAGGCTCTCCGGCGGCGGTGGATCTGGATGGCCGGTGCGTTCGTCGTGCTGGCGCTCGTGGCGCTGGCCGTCGTGCTGCAGATGCCCCGCAGTTACACCTCGGTGGCGACACTCCAGGTGGTCTCGGAGCCGGCGGCCGACGCCTACGTCAGGACGACGCCGCAGGCGCGGCTGTCCGACCGTCTCCAGAGCATCGGCCGCACGACCCTCACGCGGCCGCGTCTCGAGAGCATCATCACCGATCTCGACCTGTACCCGGACATGCGGCAGCGCGTGCCGATGGACTACGTGCTCGACCGGATGCGCAGCGAAATCGTCTTCACGTCCACCGACAAGGACGTGTTCAACCTGGGTTTTGTGGCCCAGGATCCGCACAAGGCGCTGCAGGTCGCGACGCGTCTCACGTCGCTCTTTCTCGAGGAGAACTCCCGGGATCGAGAGGAGCAGGCCCAGGCGGCGACCCGCTTCCTCGATGCGCAGCTCGAGAGCGTCCGCAAGACGCTCGATGAGCAGGAGGCGAAACTCGAGGCCTACAAGTCGCAGCACGCGGGCCAGCTGCCATCCCAGCTGTCGATGAACGTCCAGGAACTGAACAACAGCCAGAACAACCTGCGTTCGGTGCTCGACACCATCGCCCGGGATCAGGAGCAGAAACTCCTGCTCCAGCGTCAGCTGGAGGCCGCCCAGAACCTGCCGGAGACGGTCCTGCCCATGGCGGGCGTGGACGCGGCGTCCACCCTCGGCGCCGATCCCCTCGAAACCGCGCGGGCGCAGCTCAAGGCGCTCGAGCTGAGGTTGACGCCCGAGCACCCGGACATCCAGCGGGCGAAGCGTCTCATCGCGAAGCTCGAACAGCAGGCCGCCGCCGACGGTAGCCCAGCCGGGACGGCCGCGAGCGCGTCCAGCCTGCGGCGGGACTTCCAGATCCGCGACCTCCGGGCGCAGATCGACACCATCGACCGACGGATCGGGTCGAACCAGGAGCAGGTGCGTCAGCTGCGGGCGCGCATCGACGACTACTCGCGGCGCATCGACGCGACGCCGCTCCGTGAATCGGAGCTGGCCACGCTGAGCCGGGACCACGACGATACGAAGAAGCTCTACTCGAGCCTGCTCGTCAAACGCCAGGAGGCGGGCATGGCCGCGAACCTGGAGCAGAAGGACCTCGGGGACCGCTTCAGGCTGATCGAATCGGCACAACTCCCGGAAATGCCGTCCAGCAAGAGCCGCCGGAGCCAGTTCCTGCTGGGCCTGCTGGCGGCCCTCGGCCTGGCCGTCGGGCTCGGGGCCTTTCTCGAGTACCGGGACACCAGCATCCGGTCGGAGTTGGACATCACCGCGACGCTGGGGCTCCCGGTGCTCGCGCTGATTCCGGATCTGGGCCGCCCGGCCCCGCGCCGAACGCGTTGAGGATGCTCACATGAACAGAACGGCAACGGCTGAACGCCTGGGCGAGCGGTTCTTCGACGGCATGGAGGGGGTGTCGCCGCGTGGACGCGAAGGACAGGCCGGCATCGGACGCGACGGCCCCGGGCGCTTCGACATCGTCGAGGGCGGGCGACGCGGGCCGTCCGCTCCTGCGCCGCAGGAGACCCCGTTCTCCCGCGTGCAGACCGCCGCATGGACACCCGTGCCCGCCCGGGGGCAGAACGGCGCGGTCGAACAGTACCGGCGCCTGGCGGCCGCCCTGATCCATGCGCAGGCCGAGCGCGGGGTCAGGTCCGTCCTCATCACATCGTCGGTCGCGGGTGAAGGCAAGAGCCTGACCACTGCCAACCTGGCGGTGACGCTGGCCCGCTCGTTCCACCGGCGCACGCTGATCATCGATGCCGACCGCCGGGCGCCGTCGCTGCACGAGATCTTCAGGGTGCCCAACACCCGCGGCTTGAGCGAGCAGCTGCGCAGCGAGGAGGGACCGGCGCCGGCCATCCAGCTCCAGGAGGGGCTGGCGCTGCTGCCTGCCGGATGTCCCACGCACGATCCCGTCGGCGGCCTGACGTCGCCGCGCATGCGGCACATCATCGCGGACGCGTCGGCTGCGTTCGACTTCACCCTGATCGACACCCCGCCGGCCGCGCTTGTACCGGATGCCGGTCTCCTTGCCCCCGCCGTCGACGCGATCCTGCTGGTGGTCGGCGCGGCATCGACACCGTTCGAGATCGTCCAGCGCACTGTGGCGAGTCTCGGCAAGGACCGGGTGCTCGGCACGGTGCTGAACCGGGCTGAACAGACGGTGAGCGGGCGCTACGGTTACGGCTATTACGGGTACCCCGCGAGGTAAGGCATGGCCCTCGTCCTGAATCAGCGCGTCACGTGGCGCATTGCCTTTCCGGTCATCGTCGATGCCGGACTCATCCTCGCCTCGGTCGTCACGAGTGCCATTCTGCTGCTCGGACCGGAGTTCGGCGCCGGCCTGCGCGAGCCGTCCTTCCTGGTCAAACTGGCGCTCGTTGCCATCGTGCTGCCGCTCGGCCTGTACCTGGCGGACCTGTACGACGTGGAGGCCAAGCGGGATTCGCGTCAGCTGGTCGTCCGGCTGATGCAGTCGTTGGGGATCACGACGATCGCCTTTGCCCTGCTCTACGCCGCCGCGCCGGGGCTCATTGTCGGTCGAGGCGTGTTCGCCCTGACCGTCGGCTTCATCCTCGCCCTCGTGCCCCTGTGGCGAACGGCCTTCGACGAGATCGTCGATCGGCTCGCGCCGGGCGAACGGATTCTGTTCCTGGGAACCAAGCCCGCTGCCGTCACGCTGGCCCACGAACTGGCGGGGCGCGAGCGCGAACTGGGAGTCCGGGTCGTCGGCTTCGTCGAGGCCGAGTCCTCCCAGGTACGGACCTTCGTCAGGAACCCGGGCATCGTCGGCAGCATCGCGGAGCTCCGGCAGATCGTGGACGACACCCGCGTCGATCGCGTCGTGGTCAGCCTTGGGGACGCCAGGGGCCGCCTGCCCATGGATGCGCTGCTCGACCTGAAGCTGCGCGGCGTGCGTTTCGATCACCTGGCCTCGGTCTACGAGGAGTTCACCGGCCGGATCGCCGTCGAGAACCTGCGGCCGAGCTGGCTCGTGTTCTCGGACGGGTTCCGCAAGCCGCGGGCGATGCTGATCGTCAAGCGGGTCGTGGATGTCGCCGCCGCGGCGTTCGGGCTGCTCGCCGGGCTGCCGGTCCTGATTGCCGTGGCGGCGGCCATCAAGCTCACGTCGCCCGGTCCGATCCTCTACCACCAGAAGCGCGTGGGCGTGCGCGGCCGGACGTTCACCATACACAAGTTCCGGACGATGCGCGTCGATGCCGAAGCGGCGAGCGGCCCGGTGTTCGCGGCGGATCGCGATCCCCGCGTGACGCCGGTCGGGCACATCCTGCGCCGCACGAGGCTGGACGAGCTTCCGCAGTTGTGGAACGTCCTGGTCGGCGAGATGAGCCTCGTGGGGCCCCGTCCGGAACGGCCCGAGTTCGTGCTCGACCTGACCGAGCAGATCCCGTTCTACGGGCAGCGGCACGTGGTGAAGCCCGGCCTGAGCGGCTGGGCCCAGGTGCGCTACGCCTACGCCGCAACCGTCGAGGATACGATGGAGAAGCTCCAGTACGATCTGTTCTACATCAAGAACATGTCCGTGCTGCTGGACCTGCTGATCATCTTCTCGACGATCAAGACCGTGCTGCGGCGCCGCGGGGCCCGCTGACCGGGCGACGAAGGAAACGCGCGGGCCGGCACCGGCCGACCCGCGCGCAAGCCGGGCTCCTGGAGGGAGGGGAGGAGTGACCTAGACGAGCCCGGGGTCCCCAATCGGCATCGTGTCCTGGTACTGCCGAATCTGTTCGCGGCGCTGACGGACGCGCTCGGACCGTTCCTGCATCCGTTTTTCGCCTTCGGCCTTCAGCGTCTTCAGTCTCTCCTGCTGCTCGGCCGTAAGCACCTTCACCACCTCGGAGTGCACCGTCGCGCGGAGCACGGCCTCGTCGGCTTCAATCGCGGCGACAGCCGCCGCCTGCGCGCGGATGGCTGCCTCGTCCACGACGTCGGCCGTGATCGCGTCGTGCAGCGCCTTGCGCGCCTCTGCGAGCTTCGGGCCGAGCGATTCGAACGCGGTCTTGTGCGACTCCATCACGCCGCGGATCTGCTCGTGCTGGGCGTCGGTGAGTTCCAGTGCGCGGGCTGCGGGACCGAGGATCCCGAGTGGCCCGCCAGGTCCGCCTCGCATGCCGGGTCCTCGCATGCCGGGTACGCCCATACCCGGCCGGCCCATGCCGGGCCCGCCCATGCCCGGCCGGCCCATCATGCCGCGACCGGGCCCGCCGCCAGGCCCGACCGGCCCCTGCACCTGCTGGCGGTCCCCCTGCGGGCGCTCCGCCTGCGTCCCCACCGATGCGAGACCGAGTACCATCACAGCCGCCGCGCCGGCGGCCACAGCCTTCACCAGCCGGTTATCTCTCGTGTTCATCGCAACCTCCCGTCGCGCTCTCCGGGCCGGTCTCGGCCTGGCCCGGGTTGCCTGCGTGTTCCCTTGAGCCCCGCAACCTGGCGTCGGCGCCAGATTCACGGTCTCCGTTGGTTCTGAACGATTAGACTATGGGGGCGATGATGCACGTGCGGCCGGCCTGTGAAAAGACTGTGACAGGGAGACTGAGATGACCGAACGCCGACGGGCGCTGGTCGTCGAAGACGAGGCGCACATCCGCGATCTCGTCTGCCTGCACCTGGAGCTGGAGGGCTTCGCCTGCGTGCCCGTCGGCGACGGCCGCGAGGCGTTGCGGACGCTGGCCCGGGAGCCGTTCGACCTTCTGGTGCTGGATCTGATGATTCCGAGTGTCGACGGCTTTGCGCTCTGCCGGGCAGCCCGGCGGGACGGGCCGAACCAGCGCACGCCCATCCTGATGCTCACGGCGCGCCGCGACGAGTCGGACAAGGTGCTCGGCCTCGAGAGCGGCGCCGATGACTACCTCACCAAGCCCTTTGGCGTGCGCGAACTCATCGCGCGCGTGCGGGCGCTCATGCGCCGCGCCGAACAGCACGGCGTTTCGCCGGCCGACCAGGCAGCATCCGGCGATGAGCACGATCTCGAGCTGCCGCCGCCGCTCCACGTGGCCGATCTCGAGATCGACCCGGCGCGCCAGCGAGTCGTGGCTGGAGGCCGCTCAATCGAACTGACGACGCAGGAATTCAGGCTGCTGCACACGCTGGCCGCTCACCCCGGGATCATCTTCAGCCGCGAGGCTCTGCTGCGCCGGGTGTGGCGCGGTGAGGCCAACGTGACCGACCGGAGCGTGGATGCGCTGGTCAAACGCCTCCGCCGGAAGATCGAGCCCTCCACCGAACAGCCCCGCTACATCGTCACGGTGTGGGGCGCGGGGTACAAGTTCTCCGATGTCTGAGCAGGCGTGGCCTCGCAGCCTCTACTGGCGGATCGCTCTCGGCTTCGTGGCCGTGCTGGGCGTGTTGCTCGTCGTTCAGGCTGCCATGTTCCTCTGGCTGGCGGCCCGAGAGACCAGTGAGAGCCGCACGCGAACACCGTTCGGACAGGCAGCGTTGGTGGCCTCCGATCTCGGGACCGCGCTCGACGCGGATCCCGAGCTGGATGTCGGCCCGTGGCTCCGCGAGCACTACGGCGACGCTGTCCACCCGGTGGGCGTGGTCATGCCGAACAACCGGGTCTTCACGTCGCACCAGGACGTGCAGCTTCCGCTGTCGCTCATCGAAGCCGCGGAACGGCGGCTCCGATTCTCCCGTCGGTTCGGGGCGGAGGGCGGACCGCGTCCGTCCGGCGAGCCGTTCGCGGGTGATCCGCCTCCCGGCCGGCCGCCGGGCGACCCCGGCGGCAGAGGAGGCATGGGCCTGGGGCCGCCGCTCGTCGGGATGGCGCAGGTCGTGGCGGGCGGCCGCGTCGTTGGCGTCGTCGTCGCGCTGGTCGGCCCCGTCCTTCCCGGCCTGCTCAGAGCCTACGGGCCGCTCCTGCTCGCCATGACAATCGGGCTGACGCTCCTCGGGACCGGCCTCGCGGCGCTGCTGATTTTCCGTCCGGCGCACCTGCGGCTCCGCCAACTCGAAGAGGCCGCCCGGCGTGTTGGCGCGGGCGAGACCGCCTCGCGCGCCCCGGAGAACGGCGGTGACGAAATCGCCTCGGTGGCACGGGCCTTCAACCAGATGGCTGCCGATCTCGCGGCGAGGGCCGGCGCGCTTCGCGCGGCCGACGAGTCGCGCCGGCAGCTCCTGGCGGACGTGTCGCACGAACTCAGGACGCCCCTGACCGCGATTCGTGGCTATCTCGAGACGCTGTCCATGGCTGAGCTTGAGCTGGACGACGCCAGGCGCGCGAAGTACGTGTCGATTGCGCTCGAGGAGTCGGACCGCCTCGAACGGATCGTCGGTGATCTGCTGGACCTTGCCCGGCTCGACGCCGGTGCTCTGCAACTCGAAGTGGCTGACGTCGAGGTGGCCGACCTGTTCCGCCGGGTCATCGACCGGCACGAGAAGGATGCCGCGTCCAGACGCGTGGCCGTGCGCGCGACAGTCGAGGCAGGTGCGGAGCGCATCCGGGGAGACGCCGGTCGCCTGGAGCAGGCCCTGCAGAACCTCGCGGCCAACGCGTTGCGGCACGCCCGACCGGACGGGATCCTCGAACTGACCGCCCGGCGCGCCGCGTCGGATGTCGTCCTGTCGGTACGGGACTCGGGTGAAGGGATTTCACCCGAGCACCTGGAGCGCGTCTTCGACCGGTTTTACAAAGGCGACCGCGCGCGCGGCGGCGAAGGGCGGGGCAGCGGGCTGGGGTTGTCCATCGTCAAGGCGATCGTCGATCGTCACGGTGGCCGCGTGACCGCTCGCTCCACCCCCGGCGTCGAGACCGTTTTCGAACTCACGCTGCCAATCGCCTAACCCCTCGCGGTCGTCCTCAGCCCCGTCGCCTGCCGCCTGTCGCCGGTCGCCCGTCGCCTAGCGTTCCCCCTGCCGCCTGTCGCCGGTCGCCCGTCGCCTACCTAGATCCACCAGCGCCACCGCCGTAGCTGCTGCGGTCTGGGGCCCGGCGCGTTCGGGCCCATCATCGGCCCGGGCTGGCCGAACTGCCGCCACCGGCCGACGCCGGGACCCATGCCCGGTCCCATCCCCGGTCCCATGCCCGGTGCCCGGCGCATCTGGTTGGCCCGCGGACCGACACCGCGACCCAACATCTGCTGGCCCGGGCGTGCCGCCATGCGCCGGCCCGCCAGTGCCCGCTGGGCCCTCGCACGCTGCGCCATGTTGAACCGCCGGAGTTGCTCGGGGCCCAGCAGGTTCTTCAACTCGGCCTGGCGCCGCCGGTTGAGCAGCAGCCGATCTGTCTGTGCTGCCGCCGCGTTGGCTGCTGCCGCCCGAACCGCTTTCTCATCAACGGTTTCCGCCCTGAGCGCATCCTGGAGCGCGCGCCGCGCGACCCGCTGCCGATCCTGGATGGCCTGCGCGTCCTTCCGGAACTGCTCCTGCAGCGTGCGGAGCTTGTCTCGCTGTTCCTGTGTCAGAGGAGCCGGTCGCCCGGGCGCTCCCGCCTGGCCTGGCGGCGCGCCGATGGGCGGCCGTCCGACCGCCTGGGCGGGCGGTGGCTGCTGTCCATCCTCCTGGGCCCCTGCCGCTGCCGGCAACGCCAGACAGGCGGTCACGACGATGACGATGGCGAAGATCCTGCGCATGGCTGACTCCCTGGAAAACGAATCCCCTGTGCCCGCCCGGTCCGCCCGGGCCTGCGCGCCGGGAGAGGCGACAGCGGATTCCGCTGGTCTGCGTAGGGTTAGACCGCCGGGTTGCGGGCGGGGTTACACTACGATCCCGCGCCCGAAACCCGGTCCGCATGAGGAGAAGTGATGGTGGGTCGCCCATTGTTCGGTGCCAAGCCAACGGTCCTGCGGTGTTCCCGTTGCGGGAGGTTCGTCGATTGGGCGGAGGCCCGCCTCCAGGTGGTGTGCGAATGCCGCAGCCATCTGGAACTGCCGCCGGTCATGGTCCGTGAAGCAACCGACGACGATCGCCGCGCCACGATGGCGCTGTTCGAGCGTGACTTCGGTCGGGCGCGCATCGTGGCGTTCGGGAGCCTGATGTCCCTCGACGACGCGCCGGCGCTCGTGGCGGAAATGAAGGGCGAACTGGCGGGCGCACTCGCGTACCGGTTGCGGGGCGACGCGCTGCAGATCGTCGCCCTCGCAACCGATCCGACCTGGCAACGTTCAGGCGTCGGTGGACACCTCGTCGCGGAGGCCGAATTGCTGGCCCGCCGCCTCCGGCTCTCCCGGATCGTCGTGGCGACCACCAACGACAACCTGCCGTCGCTCTACTTCTACCAGCGCCGGGGCTACTACCTCACCGAGGTCATCCCTGGTGCGCTCGTTCCCCACAACCCCGCGCCCGACGATCGCGGCTTTGGGGGCATCCCCGTGCGCGACGAACTCCGGTTGGGGAAAGAGCTATAGACCCAGCCGCTCGAGCTCAGCCCTGACCTCGGCGTCCGTGCGCAGTTCGTTGGTCACCGACAGCGCGCCGAAGGTGGTTGCCAACGACCGTGCCAGCGCCCGCTCGACCTCGCTGTTGACCACGCCCTTCAAGGTGACGTGTCCACCGTCCACGACGATGTGAATCGGCGGATTGGCCATCGCCGCGTAGTGCCAGAACGCCGAGTTGCCGTAGATGGCCCTCGCGATCGCGTACCTGAGCTCGTCGTCGTAGATCGACACGTCCAGCACGTCGATCCTGTTGTCGACGCGTGACACGCCTTCGACCTTTGCGACGCGCTTCTCGATGTCCGACTTCTTGAAGGGCATCGTGACCTTGCCGTACAGCGTCACGACGCCGTTGTCCACCGACGCGCTCACGTCATCGAAGATCGTGAAGCGCGAGTACTGGAGAACCGTCGTCGAGACGTCTTTGAAGACCTGGAAGTCCTTGCGCTCAGTTGTGGCTCCGACCGGCGCCGCCAGAATCAGCAGCAGCGCGAGTCCGGCGGTGATGTGCCTGAACATGACTCGCTCCTTTCACGTGTGGAGAGTCCGGCCCGGTCTGGGGGGCGTGCGGCAGCGCCGGTGGTGCCGCCCGCCATCCGAGTCACGCGCGACTCGGAGGGGGCACCCACCCGGAGGGACTCGACCGTGACGCGAATGGCTCAAGCAAATAGTGGGCCAGCTCGCCGTCTATGTTGTTAAGATGTGTTTAATCAATCATTTAACGTCAGCATGCCGACCAAGGGCGTGTCCTCAATGAAGGACACCCGCTGCGCGAGGTTCGGGCGACTCGAGGTGCTTCGAGACGGTGCCGCTGGGAGTTCAGCTGAGCAGCATGGTCAGGATGCCGAGGGCGACCACCAGCACCTGGCCGACGCTGTTGCGTTCGAACGGCCCGCGATGCAGGCTGGGAATGAGATCCGACATCGCGACATAGATGAAGCTGGCGGCGGCCAGTGGCAGGAAATACGGTAACAGGCGCGGGGCGAGGCTGATGGCCAAGCCGGCAAACAGCACGCCGAGGATCGCCGACAGGCCCGACAGGACGTTGAGCAGCAGGGCGCGCCGGCGCGAGTAGCCGGCGCCGAGCAGGATGGCGAAGTCGCCGACCTCCTGCGGGATCTCGTGCGTGGCGACGGCGACGGCTGTGGTGACGCCGAGCGGCACCGACACGGCAGTGGCCGCGGCAATCACGGCACCGTCGACGAAATTGTGGAACGCGTCGCCGATGAGGATGAGCGGCGCCGCCGACTTGTGCAGCTCGCAGTGATCGGCGTGGCAGTGGCGCCACAACACCAGTTTCTCGAGCAGGAAGAAGGCGATGATGCCGGCCAACAAGGTGCCGAAGACCGATCCGGCGGGCAGATCCTCGAGCGACTCCGGCAGCAGGTGCATGAGCGACGCGCCGAGCAGCGCGCCGACGGCGTAGCTGATGAGCCACGGCAGCAGCTTGAGGCGGACCGTGTCCTTGAAGAGGAGCAGAGTCGATGCGAGCAGCAGCCCGCCGATGCTACCGGCGATCGAGAGCCCGATGGCGATGGAGAGAGAGGACACGGACAGGAATCGTAGCAGAAGACAGAAGACAGAAGACAGAAGACAAAGATACAGGCAGGACCAGAGACCGAGACCGAGACCGAGGCCGAGACCGAGGCAGAGGCAAAGACAAGAGGCCCCTGCGCGGCGGTGTTGACTCATACCTCCGCGCGGTCAGCGCGAGGCCCCCATGCTGACTCCTGACTCCCGACCCCTGCCCCGAGGCTGCGTCCGTCTCGGGCCGGGGCAGAACAGGTCGCGCGATCAGCGCGACGCACCCATTCCGTCTGCTGTCGCCTGTCGCCTGTCGCCTGTCGCCTGCCGTTCCGCCAGATATCCCTGCCTCGACCGGACGTGATACGAAGGATTGCGGACCTCGACGCGGATGGTGTGCCAGCGGCCATCCGCTTTGGCAGCGGCGCGGTAGGCCAGGAAGTACTGGCGGCTCAGTTCGTCCGCAATGCCGGCTGTCGCCGGGTCGAGGTCGCGCGGCGTGCGGATAATCTCGGTTCGCCCGCCGCTGTCGTCGGTCATGTCACGCAGCGCCCGTTCATTGACCCGTTCGTCCTGTGGTTGGCCGCTGCCTCCGACCGGCGGCGTGGGCTGAGGCGGGTAGCGTCGGCCTCCCGGGAAGGGGAACGGGATGGGAATCCTGATGGGCGGCTGCTGCGGCCTCGGTCTGGAGACGGTGCCGGATGCGGCGTCTGCGTCGATGCCAATCGCGTACACGAGAAGTTCGGACTCACGAATCAGCTGACGGACCTCGCGCACCGTCGCCTGGCTTTCGGTGTCGTTCCCGTCCGAGATGAGGAGCAGCGCCTTCTTCCGGTGCCGGCCCGACGCAGCGAGCGCCACGGATTCCACGACCGTGTCATAGAGCGCGGTGCCGCCTCGCGTGTTCAGTCGCCCCAGGCGGCGGCGCAGCCGCTCGAGGTCGGACGTCCAGCCTTCGACCAGCACAGGCTGGTCGTTGAAGCGGAACAGGAACACCTCATCTTCCGGGCCGAGCAACTCGCCGAGGAAGCGATCGAGGGCGGCCCCGGCCGCCTCGATCTTGTCGCCTTCCATGCTGCCCGACGAATCGAGGGCGATGCCGAGGCTCACCGGCACGCGCTCGTTGCTGAAGTGCGAGATCGGCTGCGGTACGCCGTCCTCGAACACGGTGAAGTCCCGAACCGTGAGGCCCGGCACGAATCGCCCGCTCCGGTCGGTCACGGTGACCGTGACGTTGACGAGGTCCACGCCGGTGCGGAACCGGAACCGCGAGTCGTCCTGTTGTCCGCGAAGGACGTTGCCGCCGGCGGCCAGCAGCGCCAGCGCCGACGTGACGCCGGCGAGCCCGCGGACGAGTCTCCAAGCGTGTGTCGACATGACCGTGTCTCCCACGGATCCGTGTGTCACCGCTCCGGGCCTGCCCTTTGCCGAGCCGAGCCGCCCTGCGGGAGCGGGACAACCCGCCTACCGGCTCGCGGCTGCTGACAGCACAGCCGTTCCACGCGGCGGCACGGTCACCTTCTCAGGGGATCCCGGCGCCCGTGGCGTCACCGCCCGCCGGTCCAGGTGGGGGACGGGTGCCCGACCGGCGTGGAAGGTCACCCGGTACCGCCCGACCGGAAGCTGGTCGCTCACGGCGACTTCGAACGCCGCATCAGCGCCTGGGGACAGCACGGGATCAGGCATCGGCTGCTTCACCGTGCCGAGGTACCGGCCATCGCGGTCGAACAGAAAGACGACGGCCACGAGGCCCGCCATTGCACCGCGCTCGACCGGATTGCGGACCACACCGCGAATCGCCAGGTGCCCCTGGGCGCGCACGTGTTCGAGCGACAGCAGTTCCAGCGGTGGCGGCGCGGCGGCCGCCGGGACGGTTGCCTGAGCGCGTTTCGACATCGACACCACAACGGCGCCGGCGAGCGCGAGGAACATCGTCGCGAGAGCCAGACCGGCGACGAGCCGTCGCCCGTTGCCGGCGGGGACAGCGTTCTCGCTGAAGAGGTGCGCAGCGGCGACGCGATCGTCCGTTGTCCGTGCAGCGCCTGCGGCCTGATCGATCACGAGGTCGGTCCAGAGGGGAGCGGCGTACCTCCCGGGACCCGGGATCGGGGATCCGGGATCCGGGCAGGAACGATCACCAGGTCCCGTCGCCTCTCCAGGCGGCAACCAGGGCCCGGACGCCGACCCCTGGGTGGCCATGACGGGGCTGAGGTCGAGGTCTGGGACCATGCCGTCCTCGTCGGCCGCCTCGTCGGCGGCGCTGCTGAGCGACTCGACCCGGGACGCCGAGCGCTTCTGCTCCAGCCTCAGTAGCCGCCAGACGACCACGCCCATCGCGAGGGCGAAGCTCAAGGAGGCGAGCGTGACGACGATCAGAACGGTGTCGATCATGATGACCCACCCACGGCTGCCTCAGCGCAGCCTGAACTCCACGGCGACTTCGACCAGCACGTCCACGGGAGTGCCGCGGAACCGCGCCGGCTCGAACCTCCACTGCCGTACGGCTTCGATCGCTCGTTCGTCGAGTCCCGATCCAAGCCCCCTCAGGACCCGAACCGTGCCGACCGCACCGTCGCGCAGCACGACGACCTCCAGCACAACTTCACCCGAGACACCGCGCTGTCGGGCCTGTTCCGTGTAGCTCGGCCTGACTTCGTGGAGGACGACCGGCGGCTCGACCCCGCTGCCAGGACGATACGGTCCGCCACCCGTGCCGCCGCCCGACCCGGGCCCGAGTCCGGGCCCGGAGCCTTCGCCGACGCCCGTTCCAGTGCCGCTGCCGGTTCCTCCGCCGCTCCCTGATCCTCGGCTGTCCTCGGTCGCGGCGCGCTCGGTCGGGAGACCGGCCCGGTTCTGGTCATCGCCCTGGACCTCCACGACCGGAGCCGCGACGGGGGGCGGCTGTTCCGGCGGTGGAGCCTTGGGCGGCTCCGGCTCGTTGGGTGGCGGCTCCAGTGCGGGAGGCTTTCGCACGGCCACGGGACTGCTGAGACGCGCGGCACCCTGCCGCTTGGCCTTGGGCGGTG
Organism: uncultured Vicinamibacterales bacterium; assembly: GCA_964481395.1. Lineage (GTDB taxonomy): Bacteria > Acidobacteriota > Vicinamibacteria > Vicinamibacterales > JAKQTR01 > JBFMFH01. The sequence continues at coordinate 2,659 of CAYZYG010000013.1, read as the reverse complement.
GGCTCGCGTGGCGCAATCCCCCTCCGCCGCCCCCACCGCCTGGGCCGGGCAGAGCCAGGTACACGAGGCGAAGCGGCTCGAGGCCGCGCGAGTTCGTCCGGGGCGGCGTCGAATCGGCTCCAACCGTCGAAATCAGGACGATTCCGGCCATCAACAGCGCGTGAGCCGCAGTCGAGGCTGCCATCGGCGCGCCCCTGGGGCTGACGGTCCCGGCGGGCTGCTCGAACAGCCCCGTCGGAGTCAGCCTTGGCGGGGTCCCCTGCGGGTGCCGCCTGAGCGCTCGCACCAGACCGATCGCCGTTCGTTCCGGAATCAGGAAATCCCATCGGCCCGCATCTCTGCCCAAGTGTGATCGGACCGTCGCCGCATCCGATCCGGCGGCTCTGGCCACTTCTTCCGGGGTATACCAGGCGGCTCGGTCGGTCGGGTGGCTGCGCATGACGCGAACCCTGGGCGCAAGAACCCTGCCACGTCGCCACCGTTCCTCAACTCTCCTCTTTTCGGCCGATCCGTGCGCGAACTTGCACGAATTCGCACGATGGCGGCACAATCGGCCTGTCGGGCGAGCCCGCGAGTGACACCTGGAGAGGACTCTTCGGTGTCTACTCGTCTGAGATCCTCGCCGGGGCCGGGGCCGGGGCCGGGGCCGGGGACCTGGGACCGGGGGCCAGTTCTGGGCGCTCTCCCGATCGCTGGCCCGGATGGATCGCTACCCTCACTACGCCCGGCCGCAGACCGGGCCGCGGGGGGGCGGCGTGGCTCAGCAGACCCCGTGGGCTGGCCCGCGTCTGGTGGAGGCCGCGGCTTGGGCCCCGGCGGGCGTGCGGGCACTGACCGCCCTCCGCCAAGGCTACGGCGGTCCGCCGAAGCGTTCCGCGAAGGCGGAAGGGCCGGCCTCCAGCGGTCGGATCCCGACCTGCCGAGACCTCTGGGCCGGACGGCGCCGGATCCCAGGTCTCCCGGAATCGGAAGAGGAGTCTCCCATGCTCTCGTGGCTGTTCAGGAAGATGCGTGGGCCCGTTGAACTGGCCGTGGACATGGTTGGCGTGCGGCTGGGCGATCGGTTCCTCCAAGTGGGGGTTGGCCTGCCACTGGTCTTCGGCAGGCTCGCGGGCAAAGCGGGGCTGTCCGGGCGGGCGTGCGGCATCGCCGCCGACGCGGCCTCGGCGCGGGCGCTCGAGGACGGGGCAGCCTCGGAGGGCAGCTACGCCGAAGTCGTCACCGCCGCAGGGATGACGGCTTGGCCGTTCGAGGCCGGCTCGTTCGATGTTGCCCTCGTCGACGCCCTCCTGCTGCTCCGGCCCGAGTCAGCGCCCGCCGTTCTGTCCGAACTGCGCCGCTGTCTTCGTCCGGGCGGCCGTGCCGTCGTGCTGCACCAGCGGCCACGGGGGCTGATCCAGCGCCTGGGGTACGAGGGGACGCGCCCGGTCAGCGGGGAGGCCGCGGCACTGGAGACGATGCTCGGTCGCGAGGGATTCGTGCCCGTGCGCGTCCTGGCGGAGCGGGAGGGGCTTGGCTTCATCGAAGGATTCCGGGCGGCATGACATCCGCGTGATATAGTGCTTGCCCGTGAAACAGCCATCAGAACTCGCCCCGGCCCAGGGAAAGCTGGGCATTCTGCTCGTCGGTCTCGGTGCCGTCAGCACGACCTTCATCGCCGGCGTTCAGGCCATCCGCAAGGGCGTCGCCCGCCCCATCGGCGCACTGACGCAGATGGGGACGATCCGCCTTGGGAAACGGACCGATTCCCGCAGCCCGCTCATTAAGGATTTCGTCCCGCTCGCGGACCTCCGCGACATCGTGTTCGGCGGGTGGGACATCTTCGAAGACAACTGCTACGAAGCCGCGTCCACGGCGGGCGTGCTCGAACGGTCACTGCTCGACGAGGTGAAGTCCGAACTCGAAGCCATCCGGCCGATGACGGCGGTCTTCGATCGGCAGTACGTCAAGCGTCTTGACGGGCCGAACGTCAAGAAGGGCAGGAACAAGCGGGAGTTGGCCGAGCAACTGCGGGAGGACATCCGCACCTTCAAGCGCGACCATGGGCTCGATCGCCTCGTGCTGATCTGGTGCGGCAGCACGGAGATCTACCTCACCGAGTCACCCGTGCACCAGACGATCGAAGCCTTCGAACAGGGACTCGACGCGAACGACCCCTCGATCCCCTCGTCGATGATTTACGCCTACGCGGCGCTGATGGAGGGCGTGCCGTACGCCAATGGTGCACCGAACCTGTCGGTCGACGTGCCGGCCCTGATGGACCTGGCGCAGCGCCGCGGCGTGCCCATCGCAGGCAAGGACTTCAAGACCGGGCAGACCCTCATCAAGACGGTGATCGCGCCCGGGCTCAAGGCGCGCCTGCTCGGCGTCGACGGCTGGTACTCGACCAACATCCTCGGCAACCGCGACGGCGAGGTGCTCGACGATCCCGAGTCGTTCAAGAGCAAAGAGGTCACCAAGCTCGGCGTGATCGATCACATCCTGCAGCCCGACCTCTACCCCGAGCTGTACGGCAACGTCTCGCACGTCGTCCGCATCAACTACTACCCGCCGCGCGGCGACAACAAAGAGGGCTGGGACAACATCGACATCTTCGGCTGGCTCGGCTACCCGATGCAGATCAAGGTCGACTTCCTCTGCCGCGACTCGATCCTCGCCG
>CAYZYG010000012.1:56092-70703 GCA_964481395.1 uncultured Vicinamibacterales bacterium | reverse complement strand
GTAGCCGAAGAAGCTCGGCATCTTGACGCCGTTCTCCTTGGCGATCGACAGAACCATGAAGTTGGGCGCGTTGCCGATGTAGGTGTTGGCGCCCATGAGGACCGCGCCAACCGACACGGCCTTCAGGAACACACGGAACTGCTCGGCCGCGGGTCCCGACACGACCCCCGTCAGGACGGCCGTGACCTGGTCGGGCGGGATGGAGAGCTGCCCGAGCGCCAGGGAGAAGAACGTGAGGTACGTCGGCGCGTTGTCCAGGAAGCTCGACAGCGCGCCTGTCATCCAGAAGTACTGCCAGGGTTCCTTGACCATGGCAATCAGCCCGCCGAGGCTGCCGTGCGTGCCCGCGGACAGGATCATGAGGACCGGGACGATGGTGACGAAGATACCGAAGAAGAGGTACGCGACCTCGGCAATCGCGGCCCACGTGAACCCGTTGTCACTGCGAACCTTTGGCTGCGTCAGCACCAGGGAGAGCAGCCCCACGATGACGATCAGCAGATCGCGGACGAGGCCCTCGAAGCCGAAGTGGATGCCGAACCACTCGAAGCTGCCCGGCTTCCACGTGCCCGACAGCAGGACTGCTCCAAGGATACCGAAGAGGAGGAGGAAGTTCTGAGCGCCTTCGATCCGGAACGACTCGCGTTTGTGCGGTGGCTCGTGCGACGGCCGGAGATCGAGTTCCCGCTGCATGAGGTACCGGTCGAGCACGAAGAACGCCGTCATGAGCACGGCGGCGACGAGCAGGTACTCTGGCAGGAGGCGGAGCGTCCAGAAGAACGGCACGCCGTGGAGGAATCCCAGGAAGAGCGGCGGGTCTCCCAGCGGTGTCAGCAGCCCCCCGACATTCGCGACCAGGAAAATGAAGAAGATGAAGACATGCGCCTTCGACCGTCGCCAGTGGTTGGCGCGAAGCAGTGGACGCACCAGGAGCATCGCGGCCCCGGTCGTGCCCATCAGTGAGGCCAGCACGGTGCCAGCGCCGAGGAACGCCAGGTTCAGCCATGGCGTCGCCACGAGCGTGGCTCGAAGGTAGATGCCCCCAGACACCGTGTACAGGCCCCACAGGAGAATCACGAAGGGCACGTAGTCCACGAGCAGGACCTCGAGGACCTTGTGCGTGGCGAAGGTGCCGTACTCCACGTAGAAGGGAGCGAAAAACAGGAAGGCCCACGCGATCGAGACTTTCGGGAAGTGCTTGTGCCAGAAGTGCGGCGCAAGCAGCGGGAACAGGGCGATCGACAGAAGCATGCCGGCAAAGGGCAGTCCGCTCCAGAGCGGCAGCGTCCGTTTGATCTCCTCGGCCATCCGCTCGAACGCGAGCGCTTCGGGAGAGGCCTGCCCTGCGGGTGAGGCCAAGGCCGGAAGCGGCAGGGCCAGCAGGGCGACGACGAACGTCAGGATGACGAGCGGGCGACGGTATGATGAGAGAGACGCAGTGTGCATGAGACGATTACCTGTGGATCCCCGGGTTCCGGATCTCGACCGGCTCCGAGACGCCGCCGACGTGCTGCGCTGCGGCGGGATTGTTGCGTATCCGACCGACACGCTCTACGGGCTGGCGGCTGACCCTCGGAACGAGCGCGCAGTCAGGGAACTCTATCGCATAAAGGGGCGGCTGGTCGACAGGGCCGTGCCCCTCATCGCGGCTGACCGCGCGCAGGTCGAGGAACTCGCCGGACCGATGGCTCCGCTGTCCTCCCGGCTGGCGGGCGCGTTCTGGCCGGGACCGCTCACGCTCATCGTGCCGGCGTGGGCGGGACTGGTCCCGGAGTTGCTGGGCGGTGGCACGAGCGTCGCGATCCGCGTGCCGGATCACGCGGTGGCGCGCGGCTTGGCCCGCGCCCTCGGGTACCCGGTGACGTCGACCAGCGCGAACCGGTCCGGTGAACCGCCCACCGCGGACCCCAAAGAGGTCGCGCGCACCCTCACTCGCGAGATCGCGATTCTGCTGGACGGCGGAACCGCTCCGGGGGGCGCGCCATCCACGATCGTCGACGCGACAGCCGGCCAGCTGGCGGTTGTTCGGGAGGGCGCCGTTCTGGTGCCTGCGCTCATCGAGGCCGTGCGCGGCCCGGAGTGCCCCGACGGTGTGCGCAGGCCTGCAGGGCACGGAACCCGATGACCAAGCCGGACGCGGGCCCAGTCGAACGTGTCGCGGTCGTCGGGTTGATCCTGCCAGATCGACGCCGGCAGGATCGTGACCGGCCACTGGCGGAGCTGGAGGGCCTCGTGGCGGCCGCCGGCGGCACGGTGGTGTACCGTGCCTGCCAAGAGCGCCCGAGACCGGATGCGTCCACCTACGTCGGCCGTGGAAAACTCGAAGAAGTCGCGCGGGCCTGCGACGAACTGGACGTGGGACTGGTCGTGTTCGACGCCGAGTTGTCGCCGTCGCAGCAGCGGCAGGCCGAGCGCGTTGTCGGGCGTCCGGTCGTGGATCGCACCCAGGTCATTCTGGACATCTTCGCTCGGCGCGCACGCACGCGGGAGGGCAAGCTGCAGGTGGAACTGGCCCAGCTTCGCTATCTACTGCCCAGGCTCGTGGGTTCGGGCGTCGAGCTGTCGCGCCTGGGCGGCGGGATCGGCACGAGAGGTCCGGGCGAAACGAAGCTCGAGACCGATCGACGCCGCATCCGCCGCCGCATTGCGACGCTCGAGGAGGCCATCGACGAGGTCCGCCGCCGGAGATCGCGGCTGCGGGAGCGCCGCCAGAAGGCCGACGTCCCCACCGTGGCGCTCGTCGGTTACACCAATGCCGGCAAGACCACCCTGTTCAATCGGCTGGCTGGAGAGCAGGCCACCGCCAGCAACGCCCTCTTCGTGACGCTCGACCCGCTCGTCCGCCGGATCCGCCTGCCCGATCGGGGGGAATTCCTCGTCTCTGACACCGTGGGGTTCATTGACCGCCTGCCTCATACGCTGGTCGCGGCGTTCAGGGCGACGCTCGAGGAGGTGCGCGACGCCGACCTCCTCGTGCATGTTGTCGACGTGGCAGAGCCGGATTTCCTGCGACACATGGATGCGGTGCACGCGGTACTGGAAGAGGTCGGCGCCATGTCCGTTCCGCGCGTGGAGGCGTTCAACAAGTGCGACCGCCTGAGCGCCGAGGAACTGGAGCGGCTGGCGGCGCGGTACGCCGGGGCCGTGCTCGTGTCCGCCCTGCGCGGTGACGGTCTGGCGGCGGTGCTCTCGGCGATGGCGGCCGGGCTGGGACTCGAGAGCCGTCGCGTCCGGCTCAGCATCGACATCCGTTCGGATGAGGGGCGCCGGGCCCTCTCCCGCTTGTATCGACACGCCCGGGTGGTCAATCATCGTACAGCACGGGGTCGGGCGGAAGTTGACGCCGACGTCACGGACAGGATCCTGTCAACGCTCGGGAGCGAGAGCGTCCGGATCCATCCGGCTGACAGGGGGGACGCGTGAGCCGAACGGGACGACGCTGGGTGGCTGCGGGGGGGTGCGCGGCGGCGTTGGCACTGACGCTCGCGGCCTGCGCACCGAAGGCACCGCCTCCCGTCGCCCCGGGAGCCCCGAAGTACCCGGACTTCGTGTTCCCGTCCGTGCCCCCCCTCGTCGGCGATCGGGATCTCACGACGCGGCACTCCCGGGCGTGGCAGATCCTGCAGTCTGGTGACGTGCGCGGCGCCGAGCAGGCGTTCGCCGGCGTGTTGCGTCGCAGCCCCGGCTTCTATCCCGCCCAGACCGGTCTGGCGTACGCCCACGTAGCCGGCCAGCAGTACAAAGACGCGATCTCGGTGTTCGACCGCGCGATCGCCCTGGCGCCCCGGTACGCGCCAGCCCTGGCAGGCCGCGCGGAGGCCCTGCTCGGAGTCGGGCGGCGTGACGAGGCGTTAGCGAGTTTCGAAGCGGCGCTCGACGCCGATCCGGGGCTGGCCGATCTGGCGCGACGCATCGAGGTCCTGCGATTTCACAAGGTCCGCGATCTGATCGGAGCCGGTTCGCTCGCGACGCGAGACGGGCGTCTGGCTGACGCGCGCCGGAACTACACCGAGGCCCTGGCCCTGTCTCCAGACAGCGCCCTGCTGTATCGCGAACTTGGTCTGGTCGAACTGCGACTGGGCATCCCCACAGATGCCGCGTTGCACCTCGGCAGGGCCGTGGATCTCGACCCAACGGACGCAGCGGCGTTCATCGGTCTTGCTCAGGCCCTGGAAAAGACGGGCGACCTGCCCGGGGCGATCGGCGCGCTCGAACGTGCCTATGCCCTGGATCCCACGGAATCGACTGGTGCGGCGCTGGCCCGGATCCGGGACCGGAGCGAGACCGCCGCGTTGCCCCCGGATTTCAGGGCCATTCCTGCCGCGGCGCGCATTACCCGAGGCGACCTGGCCGCGCTCGTCGGGGTGCGTCTGCGGACGCTCATCGAGCGGACCACGCAGCGTTCGGGTGTCGTCGCGACTGACGTGCGCGGACACTGGGCGGCGACGTGGATCATGGCCGTGACCCGAGCCGGCCTCATGGACGTGTACGCCAACCACACGTTCCAGCCCCGCGCGGCCGTGCGCCGTGCCGACCTGGCAGCGGTCGTGAGCCGCGTGCTGGCGGCGGCGAAGGCGACTCCGCCGGGACCGCAGAGGCCGTCGATTGCCGACATGAGCCCCGACCACCTGGCGTACCCGGCCGCGGCCGCGGCGGTATCCGCGGGGATCATGGCGCTCGGGCCGGACCGCCTGTTCCGACCGTCGCAGGCCGTGACGGGAGCCGAGGCTATCGACGTCGTGAGCCGCCTGGAGCGGCTGATGCCAAAAGGGCGGCGGGACTAGGCGGCCATGACCACCCTCACAGTCGCGAACCAGTTGACGCTGTTGCGGATGCTGCTGATCCCGGCGTTCGTCATCCTGGTCATCTACGGGCGCACGGGATGGGCGCTGACCGTATTCGTGCTCGCTGGCGTCACGGACGCGCTCGACGGGCTCATCGCGCGGATGACCAACCAGCGGACGACGGTCGGTGCGTGGCTCGACCCGATGGCCGACAAGCTCCTCCTCGTCACGACCTTCATCGTGCTCTCGCTGCCGAACATCGGTCTCGTCAACCGCATCCCGGCCTGGCTGACGATTCTCGTGATCAGCCGCGACGTCGTGATTGTCGTGACGGTAGCCGTGGTGAGCCTGGCCGTGGGCCCGCGGACGTTCCAGCCGTCGCTGCTCGGCAAGGCCGCCACGGCAACCTACATCGCCACCTGCGTGGTCGTGATGTGGTTCAACTACGCTGAAACGCGCTCGGCCGTCGTGGACGTGACGATCTACCTCACGCTGGGGGTGACGCTCGCCTCGGGCTTCCACTACATCGCGCACGCCCGCCGGATCATCAACCAGCCGCCGCCTTCCGCGTAGCGAACCTCCACGGGCCGGGCGAGCTACGAGGCGCGGGCGGCGAGTTTCGCCCTGAAGTAGGCGATGGTGTCGAGGAGGCCCTGCTCCAACGGGACCTTCGGCTCCCACCCCAGCAGCGTCCGGGCCCTCGTAATGTCCGGCTGGCGGACCTTGGGGTCGTCGGTGGGCAGCGGCTTGTACACGAGCGGCGAGGCGGATCCGGTCAGCCGGGCGATGGTGCGCGCGATCTCCTCGATGGTCAGTTCGTGAGGATTGCCGATGTTGACGGGGTCGTTCAGGTCCGAGTGCATCAGCCGGACGATGCCGTCGACCAGGTCGCTGATGTAGCAGAAGCTCCGCGTCTGGCGACCGTCGCCGTAGATGGTCAGCGGCTCGTCCCTGAGCGCCTGCGCGATGAAGTTCGGCACGGCCCGCCCGTCGTTGACCCGCATGCGCGGGCCGTACGTGTTGAAGATGCGGACGATCTTCGCGTCGACGCCGTGAAAGCGGTGATAGGCGACGGTGATGGCTTCCGCGAAGCGCTTCGCTTCGTCGTACACCCCCCGGGGGCCGATGGGGTTGACGTTCCCCCAGTACGACTCGTCCTGCGGGTGCACCAGCGGATCGCCGTACACCTCCGACGTGGACGCCAGCACGAACCGGGCCCCCTTGGCCTTGGCGAGCCCCAGGGCCTTGTGCGTGCCGAGCGCTCCGACCTTGAGCGTCTGGATCGGCAGTTCGAGGTAGTCAATCGGACTGGCCGGGCTCGCCCAGTGCAGGACGAAGTCCACCGGGCCGTCGACGTAGATGTAGTTGGTGACGTCGTGCTTGATGAAAAGGAAATCCCGGTTGGACAGGTGCGCGATGTTCGCGATGTCGCCCGTCAGGAGATTGTCGACGCCGATGACGCTGCAGCCCCTGTCGAGCAGGGCTTCGGAGAGGTGCGAGCCGATGAAGCCTGCGGCTCCGGTGATGACGACGCGGGCACTGGACATGGATTGGCTCCGTCAGGCGGGCCGCTGTTTGAAGAACCCGAGGCCCCGCACAAGGGTCAGCCACATGATCTTGATGTCGAGGCTGAGCGACCAGTTCTCGATGTAGTAGAGGTCGAACTCGATCCGCTTCTCGAGTGACGTGTTTCCGCGCCAGCCGTTCACCTGGGCCCAGCCCGTGATCCCGGACTTCACCTTGTGGCGCAGCATGTAGTGCGGGTACCGGTGCCGGAACTGTTCGACGAAGTACGGCCGCTCCGGCCTCGGGCCGACCAGCGACATCTCCCCCCGGAGGACGTTCAGGAGCTGGGGCAGTTCGTCGAGATCGAAGCGGCGCAGCACGCGGCCGATGGGCGTGCAACGGGGATCCTCGTCGCGGGCCCACACCGGCCCCGACGCGCTTTCTGCGTCCTCGTACATCGAGCGGAACTTGTAGACCGTGAACGGCGTGCCGTCGAGGCTCATCCGCTCCTGGCGGTAGAACACCGGCCCTCTGGACGTCCAGCGGATGATCAGCGCGAGCACGGCCATCGGCAGCGCGAGGATCACGAGCGCCACGATCGACAGGGCGACGTCGACCGCCCGTTTGGCGGCCGCGCTCAACCCCTGAAGCGGCACGTCGCTCAGGTTGATGATCGGGATGCCGTCGAGGTCTTCGATGCCGGCCCGCAGCGCGATGAACTGCAGGAGATCCGGCACCACCTTCGCGTCCAGCATGTTCTTCGCCGCGGTTTCGATCACCTGCATCATCAGCTGATGCTCGTCGAAGGGCAGGGCGACGTAGAGCTGGTCGGCGCGTTCGCGCTGGGCGATTTCGGCCAGATCCGCCGTCGTGCCCAGCATCGGCAGGCCGCGGTACCCGAGGTGATCGCGGTCGGCCCGGCTGTCGACGAACCCGACGATCTGATACCCGAGATCGCGGTGGTCGAGGATCTTGTCGGCGACCAGCTTGCCGAGGTCGCCCGCCCCCACGATGATGAGCCGCTTCAGGCCGATCCCGGCGCGCCAGCGCCGCTCCAGCACATGGCGCACCGCGACGCGGGATCCGTAGGTGAACAGCACGTTCAGCGGCAGGAAGAGCGCCCAGACCAGCTGGGACACTTCGAAGGCGCCACGATCCTTCAACTCGTCCGGAAGGTAGTACGCCTGGAAGTACAGCGTGGAGACGACGCCCAGGACCACGGCCACGACGCTGCCGACCAGGACGGCGAAGAAGTCGTCGACGCGGGAGCGGTTCCGGCGGATGCTGTACAGCCCCTGGAAGTAGTAGGCGATCGGGACGAGCACTGCGACGAACGGCGCGACCCAGACGTACTGCTCGAACGGCGGCTGCCCCTTGGGCGCGGCGACGAGCGCGGTCTCGAATCGGAGGTAGTACGCGGCGAGAAACGCTCCGACGGCCAGCAGGGCGTCCGTGCCCACGTAGAACGCCGCCAGCGTGCGCTTGTACCTCTTGACCATCGTCAATGATCGACCCCTGTGACCTGGCGCGCGAGCGTCGCGCGCATGTCGGCCACGAACCTCGGGCGCCCGAACGTCTCCGCGTGCGCCCGGATGCGCGCCTCGTCGAACGACCCGTCGAGTGCGCGCCGAATCCCCTCGGCCATGGCCTCCGGCCGCGCCCCCTGCACCAGCAGCCCGGTCTCCTCGTGGCGCACCGTCTCGAGCGCCCCGCCCGCGGCCAACGCGACGACCGGCCGGCCGCAGGCCTGGGCCTCCAACGGCACGATCCCGAAGTCCTCCACGCCCGGCAGCAGGACGACACCGGCCTCCCGATACTCACGGCGGATGCCGTCGTCGGTGAGGCGGCCGAGGAACCTGACCGACGGGCCGGCCCGTGCGCGAAGGACCGCCAGTTCCGGGCCGTCGCCGGCGATCCGCAGTGGGACCCCGGCCAGTTCACAGGCCGCCAGGGCGAGGTCAACACGCTTGTACGGCACCAATGCGGACACGACCAGCGCGTGCCGGCCGGGGCGGCTTCCGTCCGGGGAAAAGAACTCGGCATCCACGGGCGGATACACCACCGAAGCCGCGACATTATAGTATCGCTCGATTCGGCCGGCGACGTACCGGGAGATGGCGACGTAGCGGTCGGCCCGTCCGGCGGTGGCGGCGTCCCACCGGGCGATGCGCGCCAGCACCACGCGCAGCACGGCCGAGCCGAGGCGGCCGGCCCGATCGGGGCCGAAATACGCGTCGAACTGGTCCCACGCGTACCGAACCGGCGTCAGGCAGTAGCAGATGTGGCGCGTGGCGGCCGGCCGTACGATGGACTTCGCCACGCAGTGGCTGACGCTGACGGCAAGATCGTAGCCGTCGAACGAGAACTGCTCGATGGCCGTGGGGAACAGGGGCAGGTAATGCCGGTACCAGTTCGCTGCGTTGGGCAGGCGCTGCACGAACGACGTGATCACGCGCCTCCGCTCGATGACCGGCGATACCGACCCTGGTACATGGAGCAGTGTGAAGAGGTCCGCCTGCGGGAAGATTTCGAACATCGCTTCGAGAACCTTCTCGCCGCCCCGCATACCGGTGAGCCAGTCGTGAACGAGGGCAACCCGCACGACGGATCCTAGCCCCGGCCGCCAGCCGCGCTCATGTACACCTCGTGCACGCGGCGGACCGACGACTCCCAGGAGAAGTCGCCCACCCGGCTCAGCCCGCGCTCGATGAGCGAGGCGCGCAGGTCGGGATCGGCCAGCACGCGACGGATGCCCTCCGCGATCGACTCGGCGCTGTACGGGTCGACCAGCACCGCCGCGTCGCCACAAACCTCCGGCAGTGACGAGCAGTTCGAGGCGACCACGGGAGTCCCGCTCGCCATCGCCTCCAAGGGAGGCAGCCCGAAGCCCTCGTACAGCGACGGGAAGACGAACACGGTGGCCAGCCTGTAGAGGGCCGCCAGCGTCTCGTCCGGCACGAATCCGAGAAACCTGACGTGCTTGTGCAGCTTGTACCGATCGACGGCCCGCCGCAGACGCGGGTACTTCAGAATCTGATCGCCGATGATGAGGAGCTTGAGTCGCTCGAACCCCTCGCGACGCACGAGGTGGAAGGCGTCGATGAGTCGCTCCAGGTTCTTGTGCGGCTTGATGTTGCCGACGTAGAGGGCGAACGGCCCGTCGAGCTGATAGCGCTCGCGGGTCCGGTCGATCAACTCCCGGGGCGGCCGGACGGAGAAGCGATCGTCGATCGCGTTGTACGCCACGACGACCCGTTCCGCGGGAACCGAGCAGAATCGGAGGATGTCGGTTTTCGACGTTTCCGATACCGTCAGGATCCGCTCGGCCTTCCGGGCCGCGGCCCACAGGCTCGCGCGCGCGTAGGAGTACGCCAGGCGGTTCGGCAGGTACTGCGGGAACATCAGGTGAATGCAGTCGTGGATCGTCACCACCGACGTGCACGGGACGAGCGGCGGCAGCACGTAGTGCGGCGCGTGAAACAGGTCGGCGGACTCCTGCATCAACCGGGCCGGCACGGAGAACTGCTCGCGGATCGAATACGGCCGGGAGGTGTGCACGACGGGCCGGAAATTCGGGCCGAGCGTCCGGAGCGCCTCACGGTCCGCCTGCCGGCACAGCAGCACGTACTCGGTGTCCGCATCGAGGCGGGACAGGTGCCGGAGCAGGTTGCGGATGTACGTGCCGATGCCGAAGTCTCTGAGCTTCCGAGCGTCGATGGCAATCCGCACCTGGCTTCACCGTTCTCAGCGCGCCGCAGGCCCCCCCGGCCGTCACGCCCGGGTCGTCCCGGCTTCGGACCACACGATACCACACGCGCTTCGCCGGGACCCGACGGCCAAGGCGCCCGCATCAGGTCGGCCGACCGGGCGGCAGCTTGCCCCGCAGCCGCAGGTAGAGGCGCAGCAGGGGAGCCCAGCCGGGATGGTGCTTGGCGTAGAACGCGAGGTGACTTGCTCGGTAGGCCCGTTCTGTCGCCTCCGGCCGTTGCCGGCCCGACTGGCCCCGAAGGTGCACGATCTCCGCCTCGGGGCAGTAGCGCAGGCGCTTGCCCAGGGCCCGGAGCGCCGCGCAGAAATCCACGTCTTCCCCGTACAGAAAGTAGCGCTCGTCCAGAAGACCCGCCGCCAGCGCGTCTGTCCGCCGAACCAGCAGACAGGCGCCGCTGATCCACTCCGGGTACGCCGGACGCGTGGTCAGGCGATCGACGTAGGCGGCCACGGGCCAGACGCGGTGCGCGTGAAGTCTGACGAGGGTCTTCTGCCACGCCTCGGTCAGGGGCGCCATCATCCGGCCGAAGGACAGTTCGACGCGGCCCTGCCCATCCACGAGCCGAGGCCCGACGGCCGCGAGCGCGCCGTCGGCCTCCAGTGCGGCCACGAGCCGATCAAGCGCGCCGGCGCGCACCATCGTGTCGCTGTTCAACAGAAGGACGAGGTCGCTGGCCGTCTCACGGATGCCGACGTTGTTGCCGGCGGCAAAGCCCACATTCCGCTCCAGCGCGATCACTCGAACGCGAGGCCAGGCGTCCTGCAGGGCAGCCACGGTGCCATCGGCCGAGGCATTGTCCACGACAACGACCTCGTGGGGAACGGAGGGCGGGTTCGCCGCCAGGGAAGTCAGGCACCGCTCGACGTCCCGCCTGGTGTTGAACGTCACGATGACGATGGCCAGTGAAGTCATGGGCACGTCCGTGTCAGCGAGCCGCCGCGTCGATCGCCGCGAGCGTCTCACGCGCCGCCCGGTCCCACGAGTAGCGACTCAGCACACCCTCCGCAGCGCCCAGGACGGCCCGTCGGCTCTCGCCGTCCGCCATGACGTCGGCGATGGCCTCCGCCGTGCTTCGCAGATCGCCAGGCTGGACGTACACCGCGGCCGGTCCGCACGTTTCGCGAGCCACGGCCGTGTCGAGCAGAACCGGGGGCACCCCGTGGGCGAGGGCTTCGAGGGGAGTCAGGCCGAATCCTTCGTACTCCGACAGGAAGACGAAACACGCCGCCCGGCTGTACAGATCCGCCAACCGGTCCTCGACCACGTAGTCGTGCAGCGCCACGCGCGATCCGACGCCTGCGGCCCGGCACAGGTCGTCGAGGTCCTGGTGCGGCCACGTGCGGTTCTCCCCGACGATCGCGAGGCGTGCGTGCGGCAGGCGATCGACAACCAGCGCGAACGCCCGGACGAGATCGGGTAGACGGCGCCGGTTGAAGATCGAGCCAACGTACAGGACGAGCGGGGCGCGCCGCTCCGGAGTACGGTCACCGGGAGCCGGTCCTGCCGGCCTGCCGTGCAGGACGACACGGACCCGCTCCGCCGGGACCCCGAGCCACCGGACGATCTCGCGCCGGGAGAACTCCGACACCGTCAGGACCACTCGAGCCCGCCGGGCCGCGCGGCGTGTCAGCCAGGCGCGCCTGATCCGCTCGCGGGGCCGGAACCACTCGGGACGCGCGACGAACGAGACGTCATGGACCGTCAGGACCACCGGCACCCGGACACCCAGCGGCGCCGTGTACGCCGGAGCGAACAGGACGTCCACACGATCGCGGTTCACGGCCCCGGCAAGCGACAGCTGCTCCCATCGGGTACCAGCGCTGCCCGGGAGTAGCCGGATCGTCGCCCCAAGCCGGCCGATGGCATCTCGGTAGCTGGCCGCCACGGTTCCCGGCGCGTAGAGGACCCACTCCCGTGTCGCGGCGCCGCCATCGCCGCCTGCCCACCGGGCCAGCAGTTCGCCGAGGTAGCGGCCGACTCCGGTCGGGTGCCCGGCTAGTTCGCGCGCGTCGATGCCGATGCGCACGGTCAGACCCGTCCTTCCCGCCGCTCGCCCGCCCGCCGACGCTCGAGAACCGCCCGAAAGGCGTCCAGCAGTCCGGCCGCCGAGGCCGACCAGTCGAAGGTTCGCGCCTGTGCAGCGCCACGGTCGCGCAACGCGGACGCCAGAGTCGGGTCCGAGAGCACCCGCCACATAGCGTCGGTCAGCGCCGCCACATCCCCGGGAGGGACCAACAGGGCGGCATCGCCCGCCACCTCGGGAATGGCGCCCGCCCTGGTCGCCACCACCGGCACCCCGGTAGCCATGGCCTCCAGCACCGGGAGGCCGAAACCTTCGTCGAACGACGGCAGCACGAGGAGCGCAGCATGGCGGTACAGCGAGGCCTTCTCGGCTTCTGGCACGTACCCGCGGAGTTCGACGCAGCCTGCCAGCGGAGATCTGGAGAGCCTGGGCCGCCAGCCATCGTCCCCGCCCGTGGGCTGGCCGGCGAGGACCAGGGGCGGCACAGGGCCCTTCGGCAGGAGGAGCTCGTAGGCGTCGAGGAGTCCACTGATGTTCTTCCGCGGCTCGAGCGTGCCCAGAAAGAGGATGTATCCCGGGCCGGAACGGGGCTGTCCCAGTTCCGGATGGGGTCCCAGCCAGGCCGGGAGCCCCGCCCGGCAGACGATCACGCGATCCGACGGGAGCCCGAATCGCGTCCGGACAAGATTGGCCGTGTGGTGGGAGACCGCGACCACGAGATCGGCCTCGTGGGCGTGTCGTGCCACCAGCCGCGGATAGTCGCTGTGCATCTCGCCGCGCGTGCGCTCCGGATGGTCCAGGAAGTCGAGGTCGTGAACCGTGATGACGCGGGCGGCCGCTGCCGCTGGAATCAGGACGGGACTCGGCGAGTGGACGACATCGACGGGACCGCGGACGAGTCGTTCCACGGGCGGCCAGGCAAGCCGGTTCCAGGCCGCGGACAGGAGACGCGTCGGGATGCGGCGGTCGACCACGGCCGCGCCAGGCAGGTCGGTACGGACCGCCAGCGCGGGCCGATCCGACCAGGATGCCGTGAAGAGCGTCAGGTCTACGTCGTGGGCCGCCGGGTGGCCTGCCTGTCGGAGGTCCAGAATAGCCCGGCTGAGTTGGTGGACCCATTCCCCGACGCCGGAGCGTACGCGCAGTGCCGGGCGGTAGTCGAGGAGGATCCGCATGAACGGCCGGGGGCCATGGTACCCCAAGATGAGTCGCGCGGCCTGCGGCCGGGGTGGTCAGGGCTGTGATCCTTGTCAGAATTCAGGAGACAGGGGACGGGAGACAGAATGGGGCGCGTCGGCCTGGACGGCCGGCCTCCTTGTCGGCCCTCACGGGCCGGGAATCACGCGGAGGGCGAGGATCACGGGTGAGGCCCACAGACGTGGGTCCGATCGGCTGGCTGGCCGCAACTCTTTATCCGTCAATACCTTGACAGCGCTGAGGCGGTATAGTACGGTCGTGGCTTTCGGGTCGTCCTGGGGGGCCGGCCCAGCGCCCCGAGGAGGGCATGTCTATGAAAGTGGCCGTGGTGGGAACCGGATATGTGGGTCTGGTCGCAGGAGCGTGTTTCGCCGAGACCGGCAACGACGTGATCTGCGTCGACGTCGATGAAGCCAAGGTCCGCATGCTCCGCAAGGGGCGCATTCCCATCTACGAGCCGGGCCTCGAAGAGCTGGTGCGGCGCAACCGCGCCGAGAAGCGCCTCGGCTTCACGACGCAACTCGCCCGGGCCGTCCGGTCGTCGGAGATCATCTTCATCGCCGTGGGAACGCCCCAGGGAGAGGACGGGTCTGCCGACCTGCAGCACGTGCTGGGCGTGGCGCGCGACATCGCGCGTGCGATGAACGGGTACAAAGTCATCGTCGACAAGAGCACGGTGCCGGTCGGGACGGCGGAACGCGTCCGTGAGATCGTCCGCCGCGAGACGACGCATCCCTTCTCCGTCGTGAGCAACCCGGAGTTCCTGAAGCAGGGCGCGGCCGTCGATGACTTCCTGAAGCCCGATCGCGTGGTGATCGGCGCGGACGATGCGCGGGCGGCGGAGATGATGACGAAGCTCTACGCCCCGTTCACGCGCACCGGCGCGCCCATCATGGTGATGGACTGCGCCAGCGCGGAGATCTGCAAGTACGCCGCGAACGCGCTCCTCGCGTCGCGCATCTCGTTCATGAACGAGGTCGCCAATCTCTGCGAACTGTTCAACGCCGATGTGGACCAGGTCCGGCATGCGGTCGGCTCGGACCGGCGCATCGGCCCGTCGTTCCTGTTTCCGGGCTGCGGCTACGGTGGAAGCTGCTTTCCCAAGGACGTCAAGGCGATCATCAAGTTCGCCGCCGACAAGGGGTACGAGTTCCAGATCCTCAAAGCGGTTGAAGCCGTGAATGACGCGCAGAAGGTGCGTCTGGCCGACCGGGTGATCCGGCACTTCGGGTCCGTCAAGGGCCGGACGATCGCCGTCTGGGGGCTCGCCTTCAAGCCGCGCACCGACGATATCCGCGAGTCGGCCGCGCTGACGCTCATCGACACGGCCCT
>CAYZYG010000012.1:0-56082 GCA_964481395.1 uncultured Vicinamibacterales bacterium | reverse complement strand
GCCGGCGCCCGCATCCAGGCCTTCGACCCGGCGGCGATGGGCACCGCGAAGCGCATCTTCGGCAACCGGATTTCGCTGGTCAGCCCCAACTACGAAGCCCTGCGCGGCGCCGACGCCCTGGTCGTGGTGACCGAATGGAACGAGTTCCGCGAGCCCGACTTCAGCCGCATGCGCAAGCTCCTGAAGAACCCGGTCATCTTCGACGGGCGCAACATCTACAGCCGCGACGAGATGCGCGAACTCGGCTTCACCTACTACTCCATTGGCCGATAGCAGCGGGACCGTTCTCGTCACGGGCGGCGCGGGCTACATCGGGAGCCACGTCGCGAAGGCTCTCGCCCGTGTCGGCCGGCGTGTCGTGGTGTACGACGACCTGTCGGCCGGACACCGGCAGGCCGTACGGTGGGGTCCTCTCGAAGTGGGCGACGTCGGCGACACGGATCGGGTGCGAGCCGTCATCCGCCGCCACAGGGTGACGGCCGTGATGCACTTCGCCGCATGGGCGCTGGTGGGCGAGTCCACGCGCGATCCGCTGGGGTACTACCGCAACAACGTGGACGGCACGCTGGGGCTCCTGCGTGCCGTCGCGGGGGAGGCGGTGGGCGCGTTCGTGTTCTCATCGACCGCGGCCGTGTTCGGGAACCCGGTTCGTACACCGATCGACGAGGAGCACCCGACCCGGCCGGTCAACCCGTACGGCGAGACCAAGTTGGCCATCGAGCGGGCGCTGCCGCACGTCGAGCGGGCGCACGGGATGCGCGCCGTCTGCCTGCGGTACTTCAACGCGGCCGGCGCCGACGCCGAGGGTGAGATCGGCGAGGATCACGCACCCGAAACGCACCTGATTCCCCGCGCGATCGAGGCGGCCCGCGGTGGCGAGCCGCTGCAGGTCTTCGGGACGGATTACCCGACGCCGGACGGCACCTGCCTGCGCGACTACATTCACGTGGACGATCTGGCGCAGGCGCACCTGCTGGCGCTGCGGCACCTCGAGGGCGGCGGCTCGTCGGCGACCTTCAACCTGGGGAACGGACGTCCGTTCTCGGTGCTGGACGTGATCCGGAGCGTCGAACGGGTCTCGGGCGGCCGGGTCCCGTGGGTGGCCGGCCCGCGACGACCCGGCGATCCGGCCGTGCTGTTCGCCGCGAGCGGACGGATCGCGTCCGCGCTCGGCTGGGCTCCGGGTATCGACGATCTCGATCGCATCGTCTCGACCGCGTGGGCCTGGATGTCGGCGCACCCCGCCGGCTACGGAAAGGAGCGCTGAGGTGACCGGCCTGCGCGGACAACTGGCGGACCCGCTGCTGTCGGTGGTCATGCCCGTGTTCAACGAGCGCGGGACCATCGAAGAGATCGTGGGCCGCGTTCTGGCGTCGCCCGTCCGCACCGAACTCATCGTCGTGGACGACTGCTCGACGGACGGTACGCGCGACGTGCTGGTGGGACTCCAGCAGCGCCACGGGTTCACGCTGCTCCTGCAGGAGCGCAACCAGGGCAAGGGCGCGGCCCTGCGGCGCGGCTTCGAGGCGGTCACGGGCGACATCGTCGTCATCCAGGACGCGGATCTGGAGTACTCGCCGGAGGAGTACCCCGAGCTCATCGAGCTCATCTGCCAGGGACGTGCGGATGTGGTGTACGGGTCCCGGTTCCTCGGCCGTCACCGCGTGTTCCTGTTTACCCATTACCTGGGCAACCGGGTCCTGACGTTGCTCACCAACGTGCTGTACAACACGATGCTGACGGACATGGAGACCTGCTACAAGGTGATGCGGGTCGACGTGCTCAGGTCGTTCCGGCTGCGCTCGAACGGATTCGGCATCGAGCCCGAACTGACGGCGAAGATCTTCAAGCGCCACTACCGGGTGTACGAGGTGCCCATCACGTACGACGGGCGCGGGTACGAGGAAGGCAAGAAGATCACCTGGCGCGACGGCATCGTGGCTCTCTGGGTGCTCGTCCGCTACCGGTTCACCGAGTGACACCTCTGCTGCGACTGTTCGCCTATGCCCGCGCGTACCGCGGGCGGTTCGCCATCGCGCTCGTGGCGATGGTGGCGTACGGCGCGGCGTCCGCAGCACTGGCCTACCTCATCAAACCGATCTTCGACAACGTGCTGGCCCGGCAGCAGGACCTCGGCTGGGTGGCGTGGGCGATCGTGCTGGCATACCTCCTCAAGGGGGTCGGCTCCTATCTCTCGTCCTACCTGATGGCCGACGTCGGGCAGCGCGTGGTGCTGGACGTGCGTACCGACCTGTTCAGGTGCACCGTGCAGCAGTCGACCGCCTTTTTCAAGTCGCGCAGCACCGGCCAGCTCCTGTCCCGGCTCACGAGCGACGTGGCCCAGGTCCAGCAGGTGGTCTCGGACACGCTGGGCGACCTGATGCGCGAATCGCTCGCCGTCGTAGGGTTCGCGGGGCTTCTCTTCTGGGTGGACGCCAGGCTGGCCCTGGTCTGCCTCACCAGCGCCCCGGTCATCCTGTACCCGCTGGTCCGCCTCGGCAAACGGCTCAGGGCCACAACGCGACGGAGCCAGGAGCATCAGGAGGTCATGTCCCACGTGGCGACGGAGGCGTTCACCAGCCACCGGATCGTCAAGGCGTTCGGAGCCGAGGCTCGCGAGACGAGCCGGTTCGCGGCGGCAGCCCGGGCGCTCTACCGCGCGAATCTGAAAGTCACGGCGGCCGTGTCGATGATGCCGCCGGTCATGGAGCTTCTGGGCGGCTTGGCCGCCGCCACGGCGCTCTGGTACGGCAGCCGCGAAATCGCAGCCGGGCGCATGACCCAGGGCGACTTCACCCTGTTCGTGGCGTCGCTGTTCATGATGTACGGCCCGCTCAAGAAGCTCAGTCGGGTCAATGCCAGCATCCAGCAGGCGATGGCCGCGTCGCAGCGCATCTTCGAACTCATGGACCTGCGCACCGAGGTGGCCGAGGCGCCGGGCGCCGGCCCCTTGCCGCCGCTGTCGAGCGGGATCGAATTCCGGGACGTCACGTTCGAGTACGAGGACGCGCACGGACGCGATGCGCTCAGGGGCGTGTCGTTCACCGTCGAGGCAGGGCAGAGCGTGGCCATCGTCGGCCGGAGCGGCGCGGGAAAGACCAGTCTCGTCAACCTGATCCCCCGCTTCTATGACGTGAAGAGCGGGGCGATCCTGATCGACGGGACCGACGTGCGCACGGTGACGCTGGCGTCGCTGCGGGGCCAGATCAGCATGGTGACCCAGGAGACCGTGCTCTTCGACGACACGGTGGCGAACAACATCGCCTACGGGAGGCCCGGCGCCTCACGCGCCGAGGTCGAGCGGGCGGCGACGGCAGCCCGCGCGCACGAGTTCATCGTCTCAATGCCTCGCGGATACGATACGGTCATCGGGGAACGCGGACAGCGGCTTTCGGGCGGGCAACGGCAGCGCCTGGCCATCGCCCGGGCCATCCTGAACGACGCGCCGATCCTGATCCTCGACGAGGCGACGTCCTCGCTGGATGCGGAGTCGGAGGCGCTCGTGCAGGACGCTCTGGCCAATCTGATGCGCGGCCGGACGTCGTTCGTGATCGCTCATCGCCTGTCCACCGTGCAGCGGGCTGATGTCATCGTGGTCCTCGAGCGCGGACGCGTCGTCGAGATGGGGCCTCATGCGGATCTGCTGGCCCGCCCCGGGGGCACGTACGCAGCCCTTCACGCGAGGCAGTTCTCGGACCCGGAGCCGCACGGCAGGCCGGCGTCCGTCAGGAGAGAGGCGCGATGATCAAGAGCATGACCGGCTTTTCTGCGCTGACGCGGGAAGCGTCCGATGCCAGCATCAGCGTGACCGTGCGGTCGGTCAATCACCGGTATCTGGATCTGCAATTGCGTGTTCCGCAGGCATTCGGCACGCTGGAGCCGCGCATACGGGCGCTCGTCCAGCAGCGGGTCGCCCGCGGACGTGTCGAGGTGGCGGTGTCGGTCCAGTTGCGGCAACTCCCCGTGGTCGACGTGGAACTCAACGACCGCCTGCTGGCCGCTCTCGCGTCGGTGCTCGAGCGCGCTCGTCACGCAGGCCTGGTCGACGGCGTGCTCGCGCCCGGCGATCTGCTGCGCTTTCCCCAGGCGGTGACCGTCAGGGAGCAGCCGCCCGAACTCGGCCCCGGGGAGGTGGCGGCGCTCGAGGCCGCCATCGAAACGACCGTCCAGGCCGCCCTTGACGATCTTGACGCGATGCGGCGGCGCGAGGGCGACCTGCTTCGCGCCGATCTCGATGCGCGCAAGTCTGCGGTCGCCCAGGCCGTCGAGCGCCTGGTCGGGCTGGCCGGCGCCGGACGCGCCGACCTGCAGGGGCGGCTCCAGCAGCTCGTCGACAGCCTCCTCGGGGACCTGTCGGTCGATCGCGCGGCGGTGGCACAGGAAGTGGTGCGCTACGCTGCGCGCTCTGACATCAGCGAGGAAGTCGTCCGCTTCAGGGCTCACGTGACGCAGTGGGGTTCGCTCACCGACGGGCCGGAACCCTGCGGCCGCAAGCTGGACTTCCTGCTTCAGGAGATGAACCGGGAGATCAACACCATGGGATCGAAAGCCGACGGGGAGCGCGTCCCGGAACTGGTCATCGACGTGAAGGCCGAGCTGGAGAAGATGCGGGAGCAGGTGCAGAATGTCGAGTAGGGACGCAGCGCGCGGGCGGCTGTTCATCCTGTCGGCGCCATCGGGCACCGGCAAGACCAGCGTGGCCGACCGGTTGGCGGCACGAGTACCGCGGATCCGCCGCTCGGTGTCGTACACCAGCCGTCGCGCACGCGGCGGGGAAGTGGACGGCGAGCACTACCACTTCGTGACCCGCGAGCGGTTCGAGGCGATGATCGCCGGCAGCCAGTTCCTCGAGTGGGCGGACGTGTTCGGCCACCTGTACGGCACCTCGCTCGTCGACACCGAGCGGCTTCTGGCCGAGGGCGACGACGTGCTCCTCGTCATCGACGTCCAGGGAGGACGCAACGTCAGGCGCCAGCGCGTGCCGTCGGTGTCGATCTTCCTGCTGCCTCCGTCGGCGGCTGAGCTCGAGAGCCGGCTGCGTCACCGGAATCTCGACAGCGCAGACGTCATCCGCCGTCGGCTGGACACGGCACGGGAGGAGATCCAGGCCTATGCGGAGTACGACTACCTCGTCGTGAACGACGATCTGGACCGAAGCGTGGACCTGGTGGCCGCAATCGTGCTGGCCGAACGCCAGCGCCAGGAGGCGATGGCTGACGTCGGCAGGCGCATCGCCGAGGATATCGGCGCGCCGGGAGCGTGAGAGGAGAGCAGCCATGGCCCTGATTGCCCTGGGTGTGAGCGGCGGAATCGGCGCCTACAAGGCCGTCGAAGTCGCTCGCGGACTCCAGCAGCGTGGCCACGACGTCGTGGCGGTCATGACCCGCAACGCACGCCGTTTTGTCGGGCCGGTTACCTTCGAGGCCATCACCCGCCGCCGGGTCGTGACGTCCCAGTGGACGCCAGGCGCGAACGCGGACATCGAACACATTTCGCTCGCGAGTTCGATCGCACTTCTGCTGGTCGCACCGGCCACCGCGAACATCATCGGCAAGTTTGCGAATGGCATCGCCGATGACTTCCTGTCCGCCCTGTACCTCGCCACGAAGGCTCCCGTCCTGCTTGCCCCGGCCATGAACACGCACATGCTGGAGCACCCGGCCGTGGCGGCCAACCTGAGGACGCTCGAGTCCCGCGGCGTCGCCATGGTCCAGCCGGGCTCCGGCTATCTCGCCTGTGGGTGGGTGGGCAAGGGCCGTCTCGCGGAGCCAGCGGACATCGTCGAGGCCGCGGACGCCATCGTCCATCCCCGGCGCACCCTCGACCGGCGCTGCGTCATCGTGACCGCGGGGCCGACGTTCGAGGATCTTGACCCCGTGCGCTACATCGGCAACCGGTCCAGCGGACGGATGGGGCTTGCGATCGCGGGCGAAGCGGCGCGGCGCGGCGCGTCCGTGAGGCTCATCGCCGGGCCAATCGCGATCGACCCTCCCGCCGTCCACGAACTCGTGCGCGTGCGAAGCGCCGTCGAGATGCGCGACGCCGTGACCGCGCGCGCAGGCGACGCCGATGTGGTCATCATGGCGGCCGCCGTCGCCGATTACCGCCCGGACACGCGGTCACCGTCGAAGATCACGAAGCGGCCCGGCGACATGACCCTGGCGCTGACCCGTACGCCCGATATCCTCGCCGAACTCGGCGCCTGGCGTGCCGGGCGCGGCGGTGGACCTCCAGTTCTCGTGGGCTTCGCCGCCGAAACGGGCGACCCCGTGCCGCGCGCGAGGGAGAAGCTCGCGTCCAAGCAGGTCGACTTCATCGCGGCCAACGACGTGCTGGAGCCTGGCGCTGGATTCGAGGTCGACACGAATCGCGTGACCCTCGTGGGGCCAGACTGGACAGAAGCTTTGCCGCTCCAGTCCAAGGCTGCGGTGGCCGCCGCGATTCTCGATCGCGTCGAGCGGCATCTCGCGGCCGAGGCCGTCCGCCCCGACGCGGGGGCCGAGGGCGCGTGATGCACCCGAACGACCGCGACGAGGTTCGGGAGCACCTCCGATTCTTCGCCGAGATGGGGGCGGCTGGTGTGAGCCGGGCGCCCGAGTGGCGGCGGCGAGACACCGACGGGAGGGCGGAAGAGGATCGGCCGAGCCCTCCCGCCGCGGAAGGCGACATCGCTGCGCCCCCGCCGGCGGGCGATCCCGTCCGGTCGAATCGCGCCGGGGAAAGCCTCGACGACATCCGTGTGGAAATCGGTCCCGACTGCCGTCACTGCAAACTCCACGGGCTCGGTCGCACGCAGGTCGTCTTCGGGGTCGGAAGCCCAACCGCCGATTTGATGTTCGTGGGTGAGGGCCCGGGCCATGACGAGGACGTCCAGGGCATCCCCTTCGTCGGACGCGCGGGACAGCTGCTCACGCGCATCATCCAGGCGATCGGCCTCACGCGGGACGAGGTGTACATCGCCAACGTCGTCAAGTGCCGGCCGCCCGGCAACCGGAACCCGGAGCCCGACGAAATCGCCGCCTGCGAGCCCTACCTGCTGAGACAGGTGCGCGCGATTCGCCCCCTGGTCATCGTCGCGCTGGGAACCTTCGCGGCGCAGACGCTCCTGCGAACGAAAGACCCCATTACCAAACTGCGAGGGCGAGTCTACCGCTACGGCGACGCGAGGCTGGTCCCGACCTTCCACCCGGCGTACCTGCTCCGGAGCCCGGAACGCAAGCGCGAGGTGTGGGAGGACATGCAGAAGGTCCGCGACATGCTGGCCGACCTGCGCGCGCAGCCGCGGTAGATCGATGGCTCGCGTCGCCTCCGTTGCGGTGCCGGTGCCGCACCTTGGCCTCCTCAGCTACCGCGTCCCCGAGGAGTTCCCGACCCCCCAGACGGGAGCCCGGGTCCTGGTTCCCCTGGGCACGAGGAAGCTGACCGGTTGCGTGGTCGGCGTCGCAACCACTGAGGCGTCTCCACCTGACGGCAGAGACCTGCGGGACATTCTCGATTTACTCGACGACGGATCGTATCTGCCCGCGTCGATCGTCGAGCTGGCCTTGTGGGTCGCCGAGTACTACGCGTGTGGTCCGGGCGAAGCACTGGCGGCTGCCGCGCCTCCCATGGCCTGGGTGGAGAGCCGCCGGGTCGTGACGTTGACCGACGAGGGGCGCAGGCGCCTCGCCTCGGAGGAGATGGGTGGCCTGAGTCATCTGCAGGCGGCCGGCCTGCGCGTGCTCGCTGCCGGAAAGAGCCTGCCGGTCTCGACGTTCCGTTCGCGACTGGCCGTTACGCTGCCCGCGAAGGTGCATGCCGCGGGCGGCTGGGTCCTCCGGTCTCTCGAAGGGGCCGGCCTCGTCGAGCTGTCCCAGGTGCTCGGTGGCCAGCGCATGGCCTATCGGACCGTTCGCGTGGCGGACCTGACGCCGGAAGGCCACGCCCTGGCCGATGCCCTGAAGGAGGGGCGGGAGGTGGAGGGCCTCGGCCACCGCCAGCGTGACATGCTCCGGGCGCTCGCAGGTGCCCCGGACGGACTGTCGACGAGCGACCTGCGAGAACGGCGTCTCGCGGTGGATTCCCTGCACCGCCTGGCCCTCCGCGGGCTGCTGGTCGTGCGAAGGCAGACCGTGGAGCGGGATCCGTTCGCCGGGCCTTGGGGGCGCGACGTCTCCAGAGGCGGCACCGAGGAGCTGGTGCTCACCGGGGAGCAGGAACGGGGCCTGGAACGGCTCTCCGGCCTGCTCGACGAAGCCAGATTCCGCGTCGCGCTGCTCCACGGCGTGACCGGCAGCGGGAAGACGGAAGTCTACCTGCGACTCGCCGCGCGCACGCAGGCGCAGGGGCGGCAGGCCATCGTCCTGGTGCCGGAGATTGCCCTGACGCCGGCGATGGCCGGCCTGTTCCGCGCGCGCTTCGGCGGGCGGGTGGCCATCCAGCACAGTGCGATGTCCGACGGTGAGCGGCACGACCAGTGGCAGCGGATCCGCCGCGGCGCCGTCGACGTGGTCGTCGGGACGCGCTCCGCGGTCTTCGCGCCGGTGCCGAGCCTCGGTTTTCTCGTCGTCGACGAGGAGCACGATGGATCGTACAAGCAGGAGGAGACGCCACGCTACAACGCCCGGGATGTGGCCGTCGTCCGGGCGCGCGACGCCGGGGCGATGGCCCTGCTCGGCTCAGCCACGCCATCGCTCGAGTCGTTCCATCACGCGCGCAGCGGGCGGTACGAACTCGTCGCGCTCGACCGACGCGTGCTCGACCGCCCGCTGGCCCGGGTGTCCACGGTGAACATGCGCGAGGAATACGCATCCGCGGGTCCCGGTACCATCCTGAGCGCGACGATGATCGAGACGGTCGGATCGAGACTGGCGCAGCGGGAGCAGGTCCTGCTCCTCCTCAACCGCCGGGGATTCTCCACATCCGTCTTCTGCCGCCAATGCGGCGGCACCGTCCAGTGCCCGAACTGCGACGTCTCACTCGTCGTTCACGGCCGGGGCACGGCGGTCTGCCACTACTGCAACTTCAGCCGGCGCGTGCCGCGGATCTGCCCGTCCTGCGGCGGCCCGTATCTCGAGCAACTGGGCTTCGGGACGGAACGGGTCGAAGCGGAAGTCCGCGGGGCATTCCCCGACGCGCGGGTGGGCAGGCTCGACCGTGATGCCGTCAGGAAACGGGGCGCGCTGACCGATGTGCTCGCACGATTCGCCGCCGGGGACCTCGACGTGCTGGTCGGTACGCAGATGATCGCCAAGGGGCACGATTTCCCGCGCGTCACGCTGGTCGGGGTCATCTCGGCGGACGTGGGCCTCGGGTTGGCCGACTTCCGCGCTGCCGAGCGGACGTTCCAGCTCCTGACACAGGTGGTCGGGCGGGCCGGGCGGGGCGACATGCCGGGACAGGCCGTCGTCCAGACGCTCTACCCGGATCATTACAGCATCCGCCACGCCTGCGCTCAGGACTACGCGGCCTTCTTCGAGGAAGAGCTGCACTACCGGCGGGCCATGCGGTACCCGCCGCTGGTCGCGCTCGTGAACGGGATCGTCCGGGGAAGCTCGTTCAGCGCCGCCATGGACACGGCCCGCGAACTGGTGACCCGCATCGCGACACTCGCGTCCAGGCCCGGGCTCTTCCAGGTCCTGGGTCCGGCACCCGCTCCGCTGGCGCGCCTGCGGGGAGAGCACCGCGCCCAGTTCTTCCTCAAGGGGAAACCTGCTGCACGGACCGAGATGCGCAGGGCCCTGCTGGCGGCGATTGCCGAACGCCCGGACTGGCGGCGTCGCGTCACCATCGACGTAGACCCGATGTCCGTCCTCTGAACTGGCGGCCAGCGGGGACGCGCAGCCGCGCCTACTGCGGCTGCACGAGGTCGAGCGGCTCGATCGGTGCGGGTGTGAAGCAGAGAATCAGCACGATGAGCGCCGCGAGCGCCAGCCAGCGCCGCGTGGGATCGAGGGGCACATCTTCGTCGTACGTCGGCGGGTGGCGCCATCCGAACGCGAAGAGCAGAACGACCGCGAGCAGCGTCCAGACGATCCAGCTCGACGAGTAGAGCGCGAGTCCCATCGCTCCGCCGACGGCTGCCAGCGTCACGAACGCGGACTTTCGTCCGAGGGCCGCGTAGCTGATGTGACCGCCGTCGAACTGCCCGATCGGGAAGAGGTTCAGCGCCGTCGCGAGCAGCCCGAACCAGGCGGCGAAGGCCATCGGATGCAGGTTGATCGAATACCCGTCGGGCACCTCGCTCCAGACCAGGCGGGCGGCCATCTGGAACAGGAGCGGCTCGCCGAGTTCGAGACCTGAGAACTCCGGCGGGAGCCTGGCCACGTTCGACAGGCCAACCCCCAGGAACAGCGCCGGCACCGCGACGACGAACCCGGCGAGCGGACCGGCAATCCCGATGTCGAAGAGGGCCCGTTTCGAGGCGATCGGCTGCCGGATGCGGATGAACGCCCCGGCGGTGCCCGTCAGCGGGAATGGAATCGGGAGGAAATAGGGCAGAGATGCACTGATGCCGTAGTAGCGGCAGGCCATGTAATGGCCCGCTTCGTGCGCACCCAGAATCGCGAGGATCGTCACCGAGTACCAGAGTCCCCGGACCAGGAACGCACCGGCCGGCAGATCGGGAACGTTGTCCGTGAACCCGGCCGCGAAGGCCAGCCAGTGATAGCCGCCGACGAGCGTGGTCGTACCCAGCGTGGCTACGAACAGCAGCGCATGGAGCCAGAGGCGATCCGCGGGAGGTCGTGGAGCCATCCCAGGCCGCTCGCGCAGGTCGATTAGCGCGGCTGGCGGAAGCGGGGACGACACCGAGCCTGGGTCTGCCGGGCGGGCGTGGTTCGCGCCCAAGATGGGATTCGAATCCGACACGTGGACGACTCGGTGCGACAGCAGACTCAGGTGATTTCCTGGAGGTCCTTGCCAGGCTTGAACCTGATGGTCCGGCCGGGAGGAATTTTGACCTCGCGGCCCGTTCGAGGGTTCCGGCCGATCCCACGCTTCCGGGGCTTCACCTGGAACACCCCAAACCCCCGCAGCTCGATACGCTCCCCACGCTGCATGGACAGCCGCATGGCGTCGAAGACCGCATCGACGGCGAGTTCGGCCTTAACCTTCGTGATGTCGGCGAGCTGGGCGACCTCGTTGACGATGTCGACTTTGATCATGTGCCGACCGTTCTCCACGGGTAGCGGTTGCTAACTATCATAAATACCGATACTTAGCCTGTCAAGCCGAGAGCAAGCGCCCGGTGCGGCCGCGGAGAAGGGCGGCGAGGGAGCCCCGAATGGCACTATCATGGAGCGCCTCGGCTGGAGGAGGACACACGAGTGAGTCGCAGACTACCGGCGGTCGTGCTCGTCGGCCGGCCCAACGTCGGCAAGTCGACGCTGTTCAACAGGATCGCCGGATCACGCCGCGCGATCGTGGCCCCGCTGCCCGGGACCACGCGCGACGTCATCACGCAGCGGGCGAGTTGGCAGCAGTACGGCTTCCAGCTCACTGATACCGGCGGCATGTTCGGAGCCAGCCAGGATCCCCTGCACGCCCTGGTCGTCGAGAAAGGCCGGCAGGCCATCGCCAGCGCCGATCTCGTGGTCTTCGTGGTGGATGCCGTCGAGGGGCACCTGCCGGCTGACGACGACGTGGCTGCCGCAATCCGCGCGGCGGGCAAGCCGGCGGTGCTGGCCATCAACAAGGCCGATGACCGCCGGTCGCGGGCTGGGTCCCTGGAGTTCTACCGGCTGGGATTCGAAGACGCCGTCGAAGTCTCCGCGGAACACGGGCTGGGCGTGGGCGATCTGCTGGACCTCATCGTGGCGCGCATGGCCAAACAGGCCGCCCCCCGCGGTTCGTCGGCCGGCGGAGAGACGGGTCGTCCGGACGCGCCAGACGCGGACGGCCCGCATGGCTCGGGCGATGCGGACGGACAGGTACCCGACGGCCCGGTGGAGGTCGCCGTTGCGATCGTCGGCCGACCGAACGTCGGCAAGTCCTCGCTCGTGAACCGGTTGCTGCGCGAGGAGCGTGTGCTCGTCAGCGACATGCCCGGCACCACCCGAGACGCTATTGATGTCGTGCTGGCGTGGCACGGCAGGTCCTTTCGTATTGTCGATACTGCTGGTATCCGCCGGCCAGGACGCGTGGCACGCTCCGGGACCGTGGAGGCCGTCAGCGTGCTTCAGGCGAAGCGCGCCATCGCCCGGGCCGACGTCGTCGTGCTGGTGCTCGACGCCGCCGAAGGCGTCGCGGATCAGGACGCTGCAGTCGCCGGCGAGGCCGACAAGGCCGGGCGCGGCCTGGTTGTGGCAGCAAACAAGTGGGATCTGATGAAAGGGAGGGGGCCCGACGCCGGTTCGGTGTTCGACGAGGAGCTGCGCCGGAAGATGAAGTTCCTCGAGTACGCTCCTCTGTTGCACGTCTCGGCGGTCACGGGGGAACGCGTACCCCGGGTGCTGGAGACGGTCGCCCGCGTGGCGGCCGCACGTCATCGCCGGATCACGACCTCCGAGCTGAACCGGTTTGTCGAGGCCGTGACTGCAGCGCATCCTCCGGCGAGTCCCGGCCGGCGCGAGGTCCGTGTGCTGTATGCCACCCAGGTTGGAGTGGCGCCGCCCCGCTTCGTGTTCTTCACGAACGTGGCGACGACCTTCCACTTTTCGTACGAGCGCTTTCTGATTAACCAGTTGCGAGACTCGTTCGGGTTCGAGGGGACACCCATTCGCATCGAGGTGAGGTCGCGGTCGGCGCGGCGATCGCGTTCTTGACTCCCTCGATGTGGGAGAACAGTGACGTCCCTTGTACCCTCACGACTGAGGGTTGAGCGGCCGGGCAGGTTCGGACGCCCGCGCGCGGGTCCGCGCGTGGCGCGTGCGGCGACGGGTCGGCCTGAGACGCAGAGCGGCGTGCTATACTCTCGAAGGATCCGTGGCTGAGACCCGCGTGGAGATTCCAGACCGGGAGTGGTTCAAGCCGTCCGAGGTCTGCGAGATCGCGAGCCTGCAGCCCTACGTGTTACGGTCGTGGGAGGTCGAGTTCCCCGGCCTCGGTATCCAGCGCGCCGCCGGTTCGCCGCGCGTGTACCGCCGCTCGGACGTGGAACGCGTGCTCAGGATCCGCGAACTGGTCTTTGGCGAAGGCTTGACGCTTGCCGGCGCCCGACGCAGGATAGAAGGGGAGGGTCGCCCCCTCGACGAAGACGACGCGCAACTCGTCGACGGAGATACCCGGGCGAGACTGGCGGCCATTCGACAGGAGTTGCGGGCGTTGCACGAGTGGCTCTCGTCCGACCGGCGAGAATCGACCGGCGGGGAGCCGCAGCGAGCGGAGGGGGTCCAGGCGGCGTTGCCGGACCTCGACGGCGAGCGGGGAAGAACGCAGAGCTGGCCGCCGAAGCGGCCCTCGCGACGGAAAAGCAAGGGAAGGTCGTAAGTTCCGGGATGTAGCGCAGCCTGGTAGCGCACCTGAATGGGGTTCAGGGGGTCGCTGGTTCGAATCCAGTCATCCCGACCAGATCTGAGGGCGGTAGGTAGCCACGAGGCCGCAACGAGGCTCCGGCTCCTGCCGCCTTCGTGCGTACACGAGCGCCGCTCGGAGGAGCGGCGTCCCCGTCAGACTCGAGGAGGGTGAACCATGTCCATCAATCGGCGTCAGTTCCTGACGGCAGCGTCCGCAACGATGGCCGCGTCCGCGCTCGACCTCCGGCAGCTCTTCGCGCAAGCGGCGGGGCAGACGCCGCCGGCCACGGCATTCGCTCCCGTCCGCCGGAGCGTCGGCCTCTTCACCGGCCAGGGCGGCACGATCGGGTGGCATGTCGATCCCCAGAGCGTCGTGGTGGTCGACGCCCAGTTTCCCGCGACGGCCAAGGTGTGCCTCGACGGCGTGAACGCCCGCAGCCGCAACCGGGAGCTGGACTACCTGATCAACACGCACCATCATGGCGACCACACGGGCGGCAACGCGGTGTTCCGTCCGGTCGCGCGGAAGATTCTGGCGCACGCGAACGTGCCGACGCTGCAGAAAGAGGCGGCCGACCGCGCGGCCGCCTCAGCGAAGCCCGGGGCCCCGCCGCCACCGGAGCAGGTCTATGCGAACGCGACCTTCCAGAAGACGTGGCGGGATGAGGTGGGGGGCGAGGTGATGGCGCTGAAGTACTACGGACCGGCGCACACGAGCGGAGACGCCGTCGTCACCTTCGAGAAGGCCGACGTGGTTCACATGGGCGACCTGGTCTTCAACCGCCGTCACCCGTTCATCGATCGGCCCGCAGGGGCGTCGATGTCGAACTGGATCACGGCGCTCGAGGCCGTCGCAGCCGACCACGGCCGGGGCACGATCTTCATCTTCGGCCACGCAGGACCTCAGTTCGACGTGACCGGTCCGCGGGCGGATCTTGCCACGATGCGCGACTATCTGACGGCGCTGCTGGACTTCGTCCGGAAGGAGATGAAGGCCGGCCGGACGCGCGACGGGATCGCCGGCATCACGGAGCCGCTCCCGGGATTCCCGGATCACGGCCCGCTCGTGGAGCGCGTGCTCGTGGCGGCCTACGACGAACTGGCGGGCTGAGTGCTTCGACCCGCACGTTTGGCCGCCGAAGGTACTCGGGTGCCGGGCCTCGTGCGTCCGTTCCGCGCTCAGCCCTGACGGGACGCGTGTCGCTGCCGCGCGCGCGCATCGAAGGGCTGAACGCCCGTACGCACCACCGGGGGACCTGGCAGTCCCCCGGGAGCGTGGTGCCGGAAGGAACGACGTCGGACCGCGCGGCCCTGCGGTGCTCGTTAGCCGTGCAGCGCGTGGTACTTGGCTTCGAGCTGCTCGCGGCTCTCGGCGTGGGCCGGGTCGGGAACGATGCAGCCGTCAACCGGGCAGACCTCAACGCACTTGGACGTATCGAAGGCACCGACGCATTCCGTGCACTTGTCCGGTTCAATAACGTAGATCGATTCGCCCTGGGTGATCGCCTCGTTCGGGCATTCCGGCTCGCACGCGCCGCAGCTGATGCATTCCTCGTTGATCAACAGTGCCATGTCAGGTAGCCTCCAATCGGGTCGCGCGCTCCCGCGCGACAAATGATGCCAGAGAGATTAGCAAAGTCCGATCCAGCTTTCTCCGACCAATCTTCAAAGAGTTTACTACCGCCGGGCCTCTGAACGCCGGTTTTTCGGCGGCGCCGAACTACGGGAAGTCGGGAATGCGGCGCAACGCCGACCGCGTCTGTCGGTGTTTGAACAGCCCGACGCTGGCCCAGTGCGCTCACCATCGTCCGGCGCTGGGTCAGACCGCCTCCAGCGCCTGACCGAGGTCCGCGATCAGGTCGTCGGGATGCTCCAGGCCCACCGACAGGCGGAGCAGACCTGGCGTGATGCCCATCTCGACCTGCCGCGCCGCCGGCACGTCGGAGTGGGTCATCGTGCCCGGGTGCTCCATCAGCGATTCCGTTCCGCCGAGGCTGACGGCGAGCTTGATGAGCCGCAGGCTGTTCAGCGCCCGGAAGGCCTCCGCCTCGCCTCCGTGGATCTCGAACGCGAACGTGGACCCCGGCGAGAGGCACTGGCGCTGGTAGATGTCGAATTGCGGGTCTTCCTCCCGGAGGAAGCCGAGGTAGTGGACGCTCTTGACCTTCGGGTGATCGGCCAGGAAGTCCGCCACGTAGCGGGCGTTCTTCATGGCGCTCGTCATCCGCAGCTTCAGGGTTTCGAGGCTGCGCATGAGCAGCCAGCCCGTGTGCGGGTCGGAGATCGTGCCGAGGATGGTACGCATCCCGCGCACGGTCGCGATCAGGTCCTCGCGCCCGAGGCAGCCGCCGGCAATCAGGTCGCTGTGGCCGCCCGCGTATTTCGTGAGGGAGTAGATGACGAGGTCGGCGCCGTGCCGAAGCGGGTGCTGCCAGAGGGGCCCGAGAAACGTGTTGTCGACCACGACGAGCGGCGCGCGGCCGTCGGAATCGGGCAGCGCCCGGGCGGCGGCGGCACACGCCCCGATGTCCACGAGACCGATGGTCGGGTTGGCCGGCGTCTCCAAGTAAATCAGGCCGACGCGGCCGAGCGTCCGCGCGTGCGCCAGCGCCTGGTCCAGCGTCGGCTTCATGGTGCCGGAGCCGAACCAGACCCGCTGGATGCCGAATTGGGGCAGCACGTGCTCGACCAGGAACTCGGTGCCCCCGTACACGGGTTCCGAGCAGATCAGTACGTCGCCGGGGCGCAGGAAACTCAACAGCGCCGTGGAAATGGCAGCCATGCCGGAACTGAACACGAGCCCCGACTCCGCCTCGTCCCAGAGCGCGAGCCTGTCCTCCAGGATTTCGAGATCCGGGTTGTTGACGCGCGAGTAGATGAGTCCCGGTTCCTCGTTCGGCCGCTGCTCCCGGAGCCCGTAGGCGACCTCGAAGAAGGCCTTGCCTTCTTCAGCGGTCCTGAATGCGAAGGTCGAGGTCTGGAAGATCGGGCACTTCACCGCGCCTTCGGAGAACTGCGGGTCGTACCCGTAGCTCATCATCAGGGTTTCGGGACGCAGCTTCTGCCCTCGGATCTCGCGATGACGGTAAGCCTTGGGGACTCGCCGCATGGACTCCTCCCGCGGGACGCCCCGCGCATCACATCAGGATGTCGATCTTGGCCTTCGCGCGGAGCTGGCCGATGAACGCCTCGCTCTTCTCTTCGCGCTGCTGCTGGAGCAGGAACTCGCCGATCTGTCCCTTGACCTCGTCGAAGCCGAGTTCGCGCTCCGGACGGCGCTCGGTCACCCGGATGATGTGGTAGCCGAACGAGGTCTCGACGATGCCGCTCGTCTGACCTTTCTGGAGCGCGAACGCCGCCCGTTCGAAGGCCGGCACCATCTGTCCGCGCACGAAGAACCCCAGGTCGCCGCCCTTTTCGGCCGACCCCGGATCCTGGGAGTGGATCTTCGCCAGATCTGCGAAGGACCGGCCGCCCTTCAGGTCCTGCTGGATGCTCTCGGCCAGGGCCTTCGCCGTCATCCGGTCCACGTCCTTCATGCCGGCCGGGGCCTGGATCAGAATGTGGCTGGCCCGCACGCTCTCGCCTTCGCGGAACCGCGCGCGATTCGCATCGTAGAATGCCCGGGCCGCGGCATCGTCGATGCTGATCTGCGGGTCCACTTCGCTCTGCAGCATCGTGTTGATGGCGAGCCGCTCCACGGTGTCTTCCCGCAGGCGCTCGAGGGTGACGCCCTGCTGTTTCAGAGACTCCTGAAAGGCTTGAGCGGACGGGAACTGCTTCTCGAGTTCGCTCATCTGGCGATCGATCTCCCATGGCGCGGGCGCCACGTTGCGGCGCTTGGCTTCCTGCGCGAGCAGGCGGTACCCGATCAGGCGATCGAGCACCTGGCGATAGACGCTGTCGCGCTGTTCGGGAGGCACGGCCCCGCCGGCCTGGGCCTCGAGCGTCCGGATCGCCATCTCGAACTCGCCGCGTTCGATCGCGACGCCGTCAACCTTCGCGACGACTGCCGGCAGATCGGCGGGTACCGGTTTGGGCGCGGTATCCGGTGCCAGGCCGCCACCGGGCGTGGCGGGCGCGGCAGGCGATGCCGGGTCTGCCGGCGCGGTCGCGGCGGGGGCCGGGGTCGGCGATGCCTGTTCCTTGCGACAAGCCGGGAGGGCGACGATCGCCGCCAGGAGCGGCACGAGCGCGATTCTGAAGAGTTGCTTCACGGGATCTCCTGAGAGACGAGTATTTTACCTCACCAGGTCTCCCGTCGGCGCAGCGGTGGCAACCGGACCACGCGGACCGCAGCGGTGCTTTTCAAGGCCCGTTGCTCCTGCTAGAGTAGGCAGGCGCGATCGGCGCGCAGTACTGCTGAGGCCGCCCCCGGCTGGAACGAGTCCCCCTCCTGCCAGAGACTCACGCGCGGAGAGGACAACCCGAGGCTGTTCATGGACATCATCTATCTCGACAACGGTGCGACGTCGTTCCCGAAACCCGAGGAGACGTACGCGTTCATGGATGCGTTCTACCGGAAGTTCGGGGTGAACCCGGGCCGATCCGGCTACGACATCTGCCTGGAAGCCGGAGACCTGGTCGATCGCACGCGGCGCCTGCTCACGGAGTTCTTCAACGGTACCAATCCCGAACGCCTCACCTTCGGCTACAACTCCACCGACACGCTGAACCTGGCGCTGTTCGGACTGCTCGGACGTGGCGACCACGCCATCACGACGACCATCGAGCACAACTCCGTTCTGCGTCCGTTGTATCACCTCGCCGACGATCACGGAGTCGAGCTGGAACACGTGCCGTTCGACGCAGCCGGCTTCGTCGACCCGGACGACATCGCGCGCCGCATCCGGCCGAATACGCGCGTGGTGGCCCTGAATCACGGGTCGAATGTGATTGGCACGGTGCAGCCGGTGGCCGAGGTGGGGCGGGTCTGCCGCGAGCGGGGAGTGACGCTGGTCGTCGACACATCGCAGACGG
Organism: uncultured Vicinamibacterales bacterium; assembly: GCA_964481395.1. GTDB lineage: Bacteria > Acidobacteriota > Vicinamibacteria > Vicinamibacterales > JAKQTR01 > JBFMFH01. The sequence goes on along the minus strand of CAYZYG010000012.1, from coordinate 37,669 downwards.
CCGGGGCGACGCCCATCGACGTGCAGGCCATGAACATCGGCGTGCTGTGCTTCACCGGGCACAAGTCGCTGATGGGGCCGACCGGAATCGGCGGCATGTACGTGAGCGACGGCGTCGAGTTGAAGCACACGCGCGCGGGTGGGACGGGCGTGCGGTCCGCGCTGCACCGGCACCTCGAGGAGTACCCGTTCCGCATGGAGTACGGCACGCCGAACGTGGCGGGCATCGCAGGGCTGAACGCCGGCGTGCGCTGGGTGCTGCAGGAGGGCATCGAGACGATTCACCGCCGGGAGATGGCGCTCACGACGATGCTGCGAGATGGTCTGCGGGAGATCGATGGCGTGCGGATGTACTGTCAGGACGATCTCCGGAATCACATCAGCGTGCTGCTCTGCAACGTTGACGGCATGGAGGCCGGGGATGTCGGGACGCTGCTGGACGGGAACCACAACATCGCCGTCCGCACAGGCCTGCACTGCGCCCCGCTGGTGCACGAGCAGTTGGGGACAGCGGAGATCCATGGCGGCGTCCGCTTCGGAATCGGCCCGTTCAACACCGAGGACCACATCCGGACCGCCATTCAGGCCATGGCCGAGATTGCCGCGATGCGGACGAAGCGTCCGGCCGCGGCCAGCGGCGTGTAGCCCGGCGTGCGTCCCGAACGCCCGTGTCACGTCATCGTGTGGCGTGCGGCCACGGGCCGGGGCGCGGGCGTCCGCCCGGGTCCGGTCGGAATCGAGGGTTGCGCGCCATGGCGAGGTTTGTTAGAGTCATGGCCGGGACAATTCTGGACCTTGGCTCCCCAGTGTCTCTCACCGACAGCATCCTTTCAGTCTGGCACCACCCCACGACGGCCGAGCGCCGCCCAACCATGAGGTGAAAACAGAGCGTGGCAGTCCGGTTGTTTATCGGAAACCTCCCTTACAGCGCCAGTGAAGCGGACCTGCGGGCCCACGTGGCCTCCGTAGCCGAGCCCGTGTCCGTCGTGCTCCCGATGGACCGCGAGACCGGTCGGCCGCGAGGGTTCGCGTTCATCGACTACGCCGACATCGCGGCGGCCACCGAGGTCATCCGGCGGCTGAACGGCCAGCCCTTCCTGGGACGCACGCTGTCGGTCAGCGAAGCGAGGCCGCGTGAGGAACGGGGCCCCAGGCCTCCGATGGGAGGGTCGTCGTTCGGCTCTCCACGGCCGGCGCCTGCCGCGCCCGGCGGCGCGGACCCCGGGGCGAGGCGCGAACGGAACTTCGGACCTCCGGCGCCGCCTCGCGGCAAGCGTGGACCGGCCAAGGGCAGGGCCGATACCGGCCCGAAGGGGCCGATCAAGGTCCGCGGCGGCGGGCGCGTGTTCGATGTCGAAGACACCAGCGAGGCGGGCGGGGAAGTCGAATTCGACGACTTCGCCACCAGCCTGCCGCCGGACGCGGAGCCCGACGACGAACGCAACTGAGCGGCCGGCGGGGCGGGACCGCGCCCTCGGCCCGCCAACGCGCGCGGGACGACGACCTCTGCGGATGTGCTAGTTGCCTGTCCGCGGGACGTCGCCGTTCCGGTCCCGGTGCTGCTGCGGGACCGCCTGTCGCGCGAGCCACCGCTGAATGCGGGGAGGCCCTCCCACAATACCTTTCCGACCAGCGGGGGCCGGGGGCACGAGCGCCCGTAATTCGCCGAGGAGTCTGGCGGCCGTGCCTGTGGGATCCTCGCCCGCCCGGCGCTGGCCGCCTGACGGGGTGAAGAAACGGATCCTGACACGGGGCCGCCTCGGGAAACGGACGAAGTCCGTCGTGCCTTCCACCGCGCACAGCACGATCACGGCCTCAGGGCACCAGGACGCAAGCAGGCCCACGCCGCTCCTCGCGCGAATCGATTGGCCCCACGACAGGCGTCCTTCGGGGAACACGGTCAGCGCATCGCCGCGGCGCAGGTGGTCGAGGGCCCGGGCCAACGCGGCTTCGTCCCGGCGTCCCCGCCGAATCGGGATCTGTCCGAGGCCGTTGAGGATCGGCCCGAGCCCCGGAATCCGCCACAGGCCCGACCGCGCCAGGAATCGGAGCCTGCGCCTCGGGAGCGCCGCGAGGCCCACGAGGATCGGATCCCATTGACTGTCGTGATTGGGCACGATGAGCACGGGACCGGATGCGGGGATCGCCTCGAGCCCCTCCACGCGCAGGCGCCCCCACCAGGCGGACGGCCGGCAGAGAAACGCGATCAGGTCGTAGAACACGCGGGAGAGGTCGTGGCGGCAGAGAAGATGGTGCCGAGGGGCAGAATTGAACTGCCGACACCGTGATTTTCAGTCACGTGCTCTACCAACTGAGCTACCTCGGCACGGCACAATCGCGCTCAGCGGAACTGCCACTATACCATGCGCGCGCCGGCACCGGGAAGGCGTCTAGCGCCGCGGCGACGGCTTCTCCGGCGCAACCGTCTCCGGCTCGGCCTCGCGCAGTAGCCCAAGTTCCTTGCGCACCCGCTGCTCGATCGTGGCCCGCATGTCGGGGTTCTCCCGCAGGAACTGCTTCGCGTTCTCACGCCCCTGACCGAGACGATCGCTGCCGAACGAGAACCACGTCCCGCTCTTCTCAACGATGCGCCGATCCACCGCCAGATCGAGGAGGTCCCCCTCCTTCGAAATGCCCTCGCCGTACAGAATGTCGAACTCCGCCTCGCGGAACGGCGCGGCCACCTTGTTCTTGACGACTTTCACGCGGGCGCGGCCGCCGATGACGCTGTCGCCGTCCTTGATGCTCGCGATGCGCCGGATGTCCAGGCGCACCGAGGCGTAGAACTTGAGCGCCCGGCCGCCCGTCGTGGTCTCGGGGTTCCCGAACATCACGCCGATCTTCTCGCGCAACTGGTTGATGAAGATGAGCGACGTCTTCGACTTCGACACGACGCCCGTGAGCTTGCGCAGCGCCTGCGACATCAGACGGGCCTGCAGCCCCATCTGGGCCTCGCCCATCTCGCCTTCAATCTCGGAGCGGGGCACCAGCGCCGCCACCGAGTCGACGACCACCACGTCGACGCCTCCCGAGCGCACCAGCACCTCGACGATCTCGAGCGCCTGTTCGCCGTGGTCCGGCTGCGAGACGAGCAGAGACTCCAGGTCCACGCCGAGCTTCTGCGCGTACGTGGCGTCGAGGGCATGCTCGGCGTCGACGAACGCCGCCATCCCTCCGGTCTTCTGCGCCTGCGCAATCACCTGCAGAGCCAGCGTCGTCTTACCGGATGACTCGGGGCCGAAAATCTCGATGACCCGTCCCCGGGGCACGCCGCCGACGCCGAGCGCGAAATCCAGGCTGATCGCGCCGGTCGGGATCGCCTCGACGGGTTGAATCGCGCCTTTCTGACCGAGCCGCATGATCGATCCTTTGCCGAACTGCTTCTCGATCTGGGACACGGCCACGTCCAAAGCCTTGCTGCGTTCACTGCGCTCGTCGGCGGGCATGGGCACTCCTTGGTGACTCATCGGTCGAACAAGACATTCTAGAAACGTACCAGGAGACAAGTCAAGCGAAAATACGCCGCCAGATTGACATTAATGCTTTTGTGTCAGTACTTTAACTGGGTCACCACTTTCGCCCCACCCAACGGGCGATCGCAGAAACTGCCACCGCGACCTTGCGGCAGGTGTGCAGGGATTGCTAGGGTACGATCCCATGCCAAGTCCCGTGGGACACGCGCTGGCGGGCCTCGCGATCGGCTGGTCGGCGGAGGCGATCGTCGGGCCGAGGCCGACCGCCGCAGCGGCCACTCCCGCGGCGAACGTCCTCCGTGCGCTCTCCGGCTACCCCGCGCTCGGAGTGGTCCTGGCGCTGGCGCCCGACGTCGACCTGCTCGCGGGCAGCCATCGTACGATCTCGCACAGCATCGGCGGAGCCGTCCTGGTGGGCCTCGGCGCCTGGCTGGCGGTCCGGCTGACGGGCAGGCGCGCCGCCGCACTCGGCCTCGTGTGCGCGGCCGCCTTCGGCTCTCACGTGCTGCTGGACTGGCTCGGACAGGACACGAGCGCGCCGTACGGCCTGACCGCCCTCTGGCCGTTGAGCAGCGAGTACGTCTCGTCGGGGGCGGACCTGTTTCCCGCTGTGTCCCGTCGCTACTGGAACCCGGGTCAATTCCTGCAGGTCAACCTGCGCGCCGTCTGGTGGGAACTGCTGTTGTTGGGCCCGGTCACGCTCGCGGCCCGACTGGCCCGGGACGCCGGCAAACGGCGCCGAGGGCCGGGGACGGTCCCATCCGGTCCCCGGCCCCCGGTCCCCGGTCCCTGATCAACTGTAGTTGTAGAACCCCTTGCCGCTCTTGCGCCCGAAGTGTCCCGCCGCCACCATCCGCTTCAGCAGCGGGCACGGACGGTATTTCGGATCGCCGAGCCCGTCGTGGATGACGTTCATGATCGCCAGGCACACGTCGAGCCCGATGAGATCGGCCAGCGCCAGCGGCCCCATCGGATGGTTCGCGCCGAGCTTCATCACGGTGTCCACGGCTTCGGGCGTACCCACGCCCTCCATCACCGCGTAGATCGCTTCGTTGATGAGGGGCATCAGCAGCCGGTTCGCGATGAATCCGGGATAGTCGGCCGACTCCACCGGCGTCTTCCCGAGCGTGCTGCAGAGGTCGACGGCCGTCTGGACGGACTCGGGTGACGTTGCCTGTCCGCGGATGAGTTCGACGAGGGCCATCAACGGCACGGGATTCATGAAGTGCATGCCGAGCACGCGGTCGGGCCGCTTCGTCACGGCCGCGATGGCCGTGATCGAGATCGACGAGGTGTTGGAGGTCAGCATGACCTCCGGCCTCGTCAGCGCGTCGAGTTTCGTAAACAGATCCTTCTTGATCGGGAAGTCCTCGAGGGCCGCCTCCACGACGTAGTCGACGCCCGCAATGGCGTCCAGGCTGCTCTCAAACGCGAGACGGCCGAGGGCCGCGTCACGGTCGGCCGCTGGCAGCTTGCCTTTCTCGACGAACTTGCCCAGGCTCTTTTCAATGGTCGTCTTCGCCCGGTCGAGCGCCTTCGCGGCGATGTCCTGGACGATGACCTGATAGCCCGCCTGGGCGAACACCTGAGCGATGCCGTTCCCCATGGTTCCGGCACCAACGACGCCAACTGTCTTGATCATCGCGTTCTCCTTCTCGTGGACGCGGGGGCGCGGGTTGGTTCGACTGCAGGCCCGGTCGCGGCCGGGGGCGACGGGCGGACCGATGACGCCCTGCTCCGGGACGGGCGGCGCCGGACCGGGACCGGCTCCGCGACCAGTTTCACGTCGCGCAGCACATCCGCGCCCAGCACCGCGGTCAGGCGCTCGCGCACGAGGCTGCCGGCGCGTTCGAGCTCAGGGCGCCAGCGCTCGTCCTGAAGACTGACGAGCAGGCAGCCGTCGCTCCGTAACCGGACTACCGTCACGCGGGCGATGGCCGGGCCCACGGCCGTCCGCCACGCGAAGAGCACCTTCTCTGCGGACAGGGGTGCCGGCCTGACGAGCCTGGCGACGACGTCGGACATGATCGGCTGGATGGGCTTCATGGTGCCGCGCGAGGACCGGGGCGACAGTGTATCATCCGGACATGCGTCTCGTCCTTGCGTCGGCGTCGCCGCGCCGCGCGGAGCTGCTGCAGGCAGCCGGGTTCGACTTCGATGTCGTCCCGGCCGACGTCGAGGAGGCCAGAAGCCCCGGTGAGCCGGCCGACGCCTACGTCACCCGGGTCGCGTCGGACAAGTCGGCGCTCGTGGCCTCCCGTTATCCGGGGCGCGTGGTCCTCGCAGCCGACACGGAGGTCGTGGTCGACGGCGAGGTGCTGGGCAAACCGACAGGCCCGGCCGACGCCGGCCGCATGCTGCGTCGGCTGTCGAACCGGGTTCACACCGTGATGACCGGCGTCTCCCTGCGCGTCGGCGGCCTGGAAGCGGCCGAACTCGACCGGGCGAGCGTGGCCGTCGCGGACCTGACGGAGGACGAGATCGCCTGGTACGTCGGTACCCGGGAACCGTACGACAAGGCCGGGGGCTACGCGATCCAGGGGCTGGCGTCGCGCTTCTGCCGCCTCGTCGACGGAAACCTCGACACGGTCATCGGCCTTCCCATCGCATCGGTCAGACGCCTGCTCGCCCGCCTGGGGCCGCCAGCGCCCCGTTGAAGAATTGACGGGCCTCGACGCGGGGCGGTATCCTGTCTGAGACGGAACTCGCAAACTGTAGACACATGAGACAAAGAGCCCTCAAAGTCGGTCTCACGAGCCTCGTGCTGGTCGTGGCCCTGGGCGGCCTGCTCTATTCGACGCTGAGCGAGGGGACCGAATACTACAAGCACGTCGACGAGGTCATGGCGGACCCCGGGCAGTGGGAGGGGAAGAACCTCCAGCTCCATGGCTTCGTGGTCAAAGATTCGATCCTCCGCAAGCGCGACTCCCTCGAATACCGGTTCAAAGTGCAGTCGAAGGGCGCGGTGGTCGACGCTGTGTACACGGGCATCGTGCCCGACACCTTCAAGGACGACTCCGAAGTGGTGCTGAAGGGCGTGCTCCGACCCGAGGGGTTCGAGGTTGCGCCCAACGGCGTCATGGCGAAGTGCCCGTCCAAGTACGAGCCGAAGAAAGGGCAAGGCAGCCCGGGCGCGTGACGGCTCGGCGGCCCGTACCCGGCTGACGACGTGATTCCGACAACCTACGTGTTTGCCCCGGCCCCGCTTGGGGGCGCGGGCGGCCCCTTCCTGTAGGTGGATCCGACCTATGGCCTCACTGGGCACCTTCACGCTTTACGCAACGTTCATCATCTGCGCCTACGCCATTGCCGCGTCGATCGCGGGCGCCCGCCGTGGCTCCCGCCGTCTGGTCGAGAGCGGCGTCGGCGCCTTCTATCTGTCGGCGGCCATGATGACACTCGGCTCGGCCGTCATCGTGCACGCGTTCGTCACGAACGACTACTCGATCAAGTACGTCCAGCGCTACTCCGACGCCGTCCAGCCTCTCTTCTACAAACTCACGTCCTACTGGGGCGGGCTCGACGGCTCGATCATGTTCTGGGTGTTCCTGCTCGCGGTCTTCGGGGCGCTCGCGGTCTACGTGAACCGCGAGCGGCACCGTGAGCTGATTCCCTGGGTGGTCGCCATCATCTCGGCGGTCCAGCTGTTCTTCCTGTTCCTGATGGTGGTGCACAAGAACCCGTTCGACACCTATCTCGTCCAGGTGCCTCCAGACGGGCAGGGCCTCAACCCGCTGCTGCAGAACATCTACATGGTGGTGCACCCGCCAAGCCTCTACATCGGCTTCGTCGGGATGACGATCCCGTTCGCCTTCGGACTGGCGGCGCTCATCACCGGGTATCTCGACGATTCCTGGCTCCGCGCGGTTCGGCGGTGGACGATGGTGAGCTGGCTGTTCCTGTCGCTCGGACTCGTGCTGGGCATGATCTGGGCGTACGAGGAACTCGGATGGGGCGGCTACTGGGGCTGGGATCCGGTCGAGAACGCCGGGCTGCTGCCCTGGTTCACGGCGTCGGCCTTCCTGCACTCGGTCATCGTGCAGGAGCGGCGGGGGATGCTGAAGGTCTGGAACATGACGCTGGTCATCCTGACCTTCTTCCTCACCATCTTCGGCACCTTCATGACGCGGTCCGGCGTCGTGCAGTCCGTGCACGCCTTCGGCGAGGACCGGGCGCTGGCCTGGATGTTCACGGTGTTCATGGTGATCATTCTGACGGTGAGCTTCGGATTCGTTCTGTACCGGTTGCCCCTGCTGAAGCCCCGCTACGATCTCGATTCGTGGGTGTCGCGCGAAGCGGCGTTCGTCGCCAATAACTGGATCCTCCTGATCTCGGCGCTGCTGGTTCTGCTCGGCACCATGTTCCCGACCATCAGCGAGGCGCTCACGGGGAACCGCCTGACGGTCGGCCCGCCGTTCTTCAACCGGTGGATGACGCCGATCGGCCTGATCCTGCTGGCACTGACGGGGATTGCCCCGCTGCTGGCCTGGCGCCGGTCGACGCTGGCCAACCTGCGGGACCAGTTCCTCTGGCCTGTGATCGTCATGATCGTGGTCTCGGCCACGTTCGTGGCACTGGGCGTTCGGGTCTGGGCGTCGGGCATCTGCTTCGCGCTCTCCGCATTCGTCGCCACCACCATCGTCCAGGAGTTCGTTCGGGGCGCCGGTGTGAGAAAGGACGCCACGGGCTCCGATCTGCTGACCTCGATGGTCGGCCTCGTCACGCGAGAGCGGCGCCGGTACGGCGGGTATATCGTGCACCTGGGCATCACGCTGATGTTCCTGGGCTTCGCCGGCGAGGGGTTCAAGATCGACAGGCAGGTACTGTTGAAGCCCGGAGAGGAAGCGGTGGTCGGCCACTACACGGTGCGCAACGACGGCGTCAAGGTCACCGAGAACGCGCAGAAGCAGATGGTGACGGGGCACGTGGCCGTGTTCGAGGACGGCAAAGCGCTCGGGACGATGTACCCGGCGCGCTGGTTCTTCCGGAAACACGAGGACCAGCCGACCACGGAGGTCGCCATCCGGCGGACGGTCGCCGAGGATCTGTACCTGGTCATGCCCGCGTACGAACTGAAGGACCAGTCGATGAGTCTCCAGGTCGTGGTCAATCCGCTGGTCAACTGGATCTGGGCGGGCTTCGGCATCTTGGTGCTCGGCACCGGCATCGCGCTGCTGCCCGAGCGGGCGTTCGCCTTCGCGCAGGCCCGGGCCGCGGCCGGTGCGGCCGCCAGCACGGCCAGTTGAGGATCAGGAGCGGGCATGAAAGGCAAGGTCGAGACGCCGGCTGAACAGGCCGCTGGAGGCCTGCGTCCGTGGCATCTGCTGCTCGTCGGCAGCCTGGCCGCCGCGGCAGCCGGCGCGGTGGTGACGGGCGGCACGCGCCCTGAGAACACGGTGCTGGTCGTCCTGAGCATCGGCGCGGCGGCACTCGTGGCGATCGCCGTCTTCCGGACGGTCGAGCCGTTCCTCAGCGCCGAGTCCGGTGAACAGGCCGAGATGGTCGCGGGACGCACGAGGGCCGCGCTCGAACGCGAGAAGATGCTCGTGTTGCGATCGATCAAGGAGATCGAGTTCGATCGCGCGATGAAGAAGATCTCCGACGCCGACTTCCAGGAGATGTCGGGCCGACTGCGCCAGCGGGCCGCCGGTCTCATCCGGCAGCTCGACGGCGACACCGGATACCGTGCGCGCATCGAAGGCGACCTTGCGGCGCTGATTGGCAAGCCCGTGCCGCCGCGCCCCGGCCCGCCAGCCGTGACGCGTGACGCGCGCACATGCGCTTCGTGCGGGACGCCGAACGACGGGGATGCGCGATTCTGCAAGGGATGCGGCACGGCGCTGTCCGGGGGAGCGGCGTGATGCGTCATGCGATCGCGTTCCTTCTCGTGCTGGCCTGGCTCGGTGCGCCACCGGCCTCCGCCCAGATGCCCGACGCCCGGCAGATGGCCGGCATCCCGATGCCCATGTCCGACACACCTCCCGGAACCATCGTGGTGCGGCTTGTCCGGGGGGAGATCGGCAACGACGTTCCGGGGCACCCGGTTGAACTGCACTTCGGCGGGGAAACGCGCCGCGCGACGACCGATGAAACGGGCCGCGCGACCTTCGCCGACATTCCCGCCGGGGTCTCGGTTCACGCCTACGCCGAGGTGGACGGCGAGCGTCTCGAATCGCAGAACTTCCCGGTGCCGTCCGAGTCGGGCGTGCGCGTGCTCCTGGCCGCGGGCGTGGGCGGCGTCGCCGGTGAAGGCGCGGCTGGGGCGCCGCCCCTGGCCACGGGCGCCCCGATTCCGGTCGGTGAAGTGGCGTTCGGGGGGCAGAGCCGGATCCACATCGAGTTCAACGACGACGAACTCGAAGTCTTCTACCTGCTCGAACTCGTCAATCCGTCCGGCACCGCCGTGACTCCCGCCCGAGAGCTGGTCTTCGAGCTGCCCGCCGAGGCCCAGTCTCCATCACCGCTGGAGGGTTCCTCGACGCAGATGACCCTTCGCGGGCGAACGGCGACGATTACGGGACCCATTCAGCCGGGCACGACACCGATCCAGCTGGCGTACGGCCTGGCGTCAGCGGGGACCTCCCGCAGGCTCACGCAGGCATTCCCGATCGCCTGGACACCCGTCCAGGTCGTGGTGACGCAACTCGGCGCCGTACAGCTCGGGTCCGAGCAGTTCGCGTCGGTCAACAGCATGCCGGGTGAGCAGCACGCCTTCCTCTTCGGGCAGGCGCCGGTACTCGCGGCCGGAACCCCGCTCTCGATCGACCTGAGCGGCTTGCCGCACCGGAGCCGGCTGGGGCGCAACGTCACGCTGGCGCTCGCGATCCTGATCATCGGCATCGGCGTCTGGGCCGCCTCGTCCACCGGCAGGCGATCCGCCGGGCAGCTTCGCCGCGCTCGTCTCGAAGAACGGCGCGATCGGGCGATGGCGGAGTTGGCCAAGATCGAGCAGGCGCACACGTCGGGAGGAGATCCGTCGCGCCGGGCCGAACGCCGAGAGGCACTCATGGCGCAACTCGAGCGCATCTACGGCGAACTCGACGATCGCCCGGCGGCCGGCGGGCCATCGAGTCGGGCCGGGTAACCGTGGACTTCGACCGCCTCGTCATCCGAGACGTCTCGCGCCACTTCGGACGGCGGCGGGCCCTCCATCGAGTCAGCTTCGAGTGCCGGCGCGGGGAGATTCTGGGCCTGCTGGGACCGAATGGCGCCGGCAAGTCGACGCTGCTCGCCATCCTGTCCACCCTGCTCGCGCCGTCTTCCGGTGACGTCCGCTACGGAGATCGGGACGCGCGGTCGGCCGGCCCGGCTCTGCGGGGGCGCATCGGTCTGCTGGGTCACGACCTCTACCTGTATCCCGAGTTGACCGCGGGCGAGAATCTCGAGTTCTTCGCGCGCCTCTACGGCCTGGACCGCGTCGCGGATCGCGTCCACGCGGCGCTCGGCCGGGCGCGCCTGCAGGAGCGGGCCACCGATCCCGTGGCCGCGTTCTCCCGCGGCATGCGGCAACGACTGGCGCTCGAGCGGGCGCTCTTGCACGAACCCCGGCTGCTGCTGCTCGACGAGCCCTTTACCGGCCTCGATGACGCGTCGGCCCAGGCGCTGGCGGCTCGGCTCCGCGAACTCCGCGCGGACGGACGCATCGTCATCGTCGCGACGCACGACCTGGACATGGCCGAGGGACTGCTCGATCGGGCCGTCGTGCTGCGCGACGGGCGGCTGCTCGTCGTGAGCGACGGCGCCCAGGATCTGCGCGAACGGTACCGGCGGACCGTTGCCGCTCCCGCTGAAGGGCGGCCCGCATGAATCGATTCGTGGACGTCGCGTGGGTCGTGATGCGCAAGGACATCATGGTGGAGACGCGAAGTCGTGAGATCGTCTACACGACGCTGTTCTTCGCCGTGTCGTGCGTCCTCGTCTTCGCCTTCGCGCTGGTCCGCGACGGAGCGCCCATGGAAGGCGCCGCCGCCGGCATCCTGTGGATCGCGATCGCGTTCGGCGGCACCCTGGCGCTCGGACGGACCTTCGAGCGTGAGCGGCACACGGAGACGCTGCGGGCCCTCATGCTCGCGCCGGGCGACCGGCCCGCGATCTACGTGGGCAAGCTGGCAGGGATCGTCACGCTGCTCCTGGGCGTGGAGGTCATCCTCGTCCCGCTGGTGGCCCTGCTGTTCGATGCCCGCTTCTCGGCGAGTCCCCTCTGGATGGGTGCCCTGCTCGGAGCGGGAACGATTGGCTTTGCGTCGGTCGGAACCCTGTTCGCGGCCATGCTCGTGCGGGCCCGGAGCCGCGACGTGCTGCTGCCGGTGCTCTTGTATCCCATCACGATCCCGGTCATCATCGCGGGAGTCCGAGGCACCGCGGCCTTGCTGCAGCCCGTCCCGGACGTGGCCATGGCGCGATTCTGGGTGTCGCTGCTCGTCTTCTTCGACGTGGTGTTCATCACACTGTCGCTGTGGACGTTCGAGCCCCTCATGACGGAGTGAATCGCTGACGGGACGGCCGCGTTCCTCGAACGCGCCGAGACGACCATGATGTCGAACGCCATCACGCCCCTGACGTTGCTGCTCGCCGCCGCATTCGCTCTGGCACCGGTGCTCGTCGCCCAGGCGCCGTACGAGTCGACGATGGGCCTCATCCAGAAGATCTTCTACTACCACGTGCCGTCGGCCATGATGCTGTTCCTGTCGGCCTTCGTGTGCGGGATCGCCAGCGCGGTCTTCCTCTTCCGCAGAAAGCCCGCGGCCGACCGCCTCGCCGTCGCCGCCGGCGAACTGACGGTGGTGTTCGGCCTGATCGTCCTGGTGACCGGTCCGATCTGGGCCCGCAAGGCCTGGGGTGTGTGGTGGCAGTGGGACGCGCGCCTGACCTCGTCTCTGCTGCTGTGGATGATCTTCGTGGCCTACCTGCTGGTCAGGCGATTCGGCGGGCCGGGGTCCGAGAAACTCGGCGCCGCGATGGCGCTGTTCGGGATGGCGAACGTCCCGTTCGTGTACGTCTCGGTGAACTACTGGCGGACGCTGCACCCGAAAACCACCGTCGTGCCCACGCTGGCTCCTGAGATGCGGCTGCCGTTCTGGTTCGCGGTATTCTCGTTTCTGGCCCTGTACCTGGTGTTGCTGACAGTCCGCAAACGGCTCGAAGACCAGCGCGCCCGCGTAGAAGATCTGTACCGGGCCGTCGAGTGACGAAGGTGAGGTCGGTGATGCAGATACGGATGCGCCTGGCGGCCGCGGCCGCCATCCTGCTCGTCAGTCTGGCCGGCGCGGCGCCGGCCCTGGCCCAGCAGCAGCCCCCACCTGCGGGCCAGGACGAGTACGTTCCGGCAGCGCAGCTCCCGGCGGTGGAACAGTTGCCGGCGGCTCCGATGGTGATCGCCGCCTACGGTTTCGTCTGGGTTGCGCTGCTGGTCTACGTGTGGTCGATCTGGCGGCGGGTCAGACGGATCGAACACGAGATCGCGGAGTTGGCGCGGCGCGTCGGCTCCGCGCAGGAGTAGAGTCCGCCATGGGAGAGATGGGCGCCGGCCATTTCCTCTACATCCCGGGCACCATCGTTCTGGGAATCGTGATCGGCTGGATTCTCGGATCGCGCGCCGCGCGTGACGCCTTCGCCGCCGAACTGCGGAAGCGCGAAGAGGCGGCCGCGCGAAAGGCGGCAAAGGCAGCAGCTCCGCCGAAGGCGACGACGGCAGGTTAGCGGCCGACCTGGAGCCGCGCCGCGAGGGGCTCCGGAAGGCCGGCGGCCCGAATGCGAGCCTGTGCACGATCGATCGGGTAGGACAGCCGAACGAATTCTACCCGTCGTTCGTCGGTGTCGATGATGCCGTACGCGGCGCGCGCGTCTCCGTCGCGCGGTTGCCCGACCGCCCCGACGTTCACCAGAGACCGGGCGTCCGGCGGCCATGCCACGTGCGCGTCCGGCCCGCACGCCAGATAGACGAGTTCATCTCGGCCGAGGGAGACGGCCAGCGGCTTGTGCGTGTGCCCGAACAGGCAGAGCGGCCGGCGTGACGCCTGAAGCGAGGCGATGGCGTCGAGGCTGTCGAACACGTAGAGGTCCTCGTTCTCCGGCGAACCGTGGCAGATTTCCACCCCATCCTCGAGAAAGACCGGGCCTACCGGAAGACCGGCCAGGTACGTCCGGTGCTCGGGCGTCAGAACCGAAGCGGTCCAGGCCGCCGCGCGCCGGGCGATGGTGTTGAATTCGGAGCCGTCCGCCAGTCCGGCGATCACCTTGTCGTGATTGCCTCGCACTGCCGCGGCGAGAGGCAACTCCCGGATCCGATCGATCACGGCGCCCGGTGCGGCTCCGTAACCGACCAAATCGCCCAGGAGCAGGACCCGGCTGAACGCCCGCCGCGCCGCATCCTCGAGGACAGCCTCAAGGGCATCGATGTTGGCGTGGATGTCGGAGAGGACGAGGTAGCGCATCGATCGTCAGATCCCGAGCCACTCCAGCAGGTCGTCAACGATCTGGCCGACCGATCGCCGCGCCCCCTCGAGGCGGACGTGGGCGTGCTCGTAGGCCGCCCGCCGCTGGGCGTACAGCAGGTCGAGCTGCGAACGGCTCGCGGCGAGCGGGCGGCTCCCGTCGAGCGGAATTCGTGCGACCAGCACGTCCAGCGGAACGTCAATCCACACCACGGCGCCATCGGCGCGCATCGCGGCACGGCTGCCGGGATCGACGAAGGTACCGCCGCCGGTCGCCACCACCAGATGCCTCGGGGGCAGGAGGTCGTAGACGACGGCACGCTCGGCCGCGCGGAAGTAGGCCTCACCCTTTACGGCGAAGATGCGCGACACGCGCATGCCCTCACGGGCCTCGATCCGGTCGTCCACGTCCTCCGCCCGCCAGCCGAGCCGGCGGGCTGCCTCGCGCGCGATGGAACTCTTGCCGGCTGCCATGAACCCGACGAGGTAGATCTTGTCCGCTCTCATCCCGCCAGCGCCTCGAGCGTGTCGAAGAACCCGGGATAGGACACGCTGACCGCGTCCGCACCACGGATGACCGACGGTCCGCGCGCCCCCAGGGCGGCCACGGCGAAGGCCATGGCCAGACGATGGTCCCCGGCCGCATCGGCCGTGCCCCCAGCCAGGGAACGGGTGCCGTCCACGGCAAAGCCGTCGGGATACTCGTCGACCTCGGCGCCGAGGCCCCGCAGGCCGGCCACGAGCGCGCTGATCCGATCGCTCTCCTTGACCCGCAACTCCTCGGCCCCCCGGACGACAATCCCGCCGCCGAGCGCGGCCAGTGCCGCCAGGACCGGCAGTTCGTCGATGACCCCGGGCACCTCGTCTTCGCCAATTCGGACGGACGCCAGTCCGCGGTGGGCCACGCGCAGCGTCCCCGTCGGCTCCCCGTGACCGTCGTCCGTTCGCTCGGCGGCGACAGCGGCGCCGAACCGTTCGAGCACGTGCAGGAACCCCGTGCGGGTCGGGTTGAGGCAGACGCCCTCGATGGTGACCGCGGAACCGGGGAGTCCGGCAGCCGCCGCAGCCCAGAAGGCAGCCGACGACGGGTCGCCCGGCACCCGCGCATCCACGGCCATCAGAGGCTGCCGCCCTCTGAGAGTCAGCGAGTCGCCAACCCGGTCGATCCGCGCGCCGAACTGCCCGAGGGCGACCTCGGTGTGGTCGCGAGTCGGACGGGGCTCCCGGACGCGGGTCACACCGTCCGCGTGCAACCCCGCCAGGAGAATCGCGCTCTTGACCTGGGCGCTCGGGATCGGCAGCGCGTACTCGATGCCGTGCAGCGCACGCCCGTCAATGGAAGCCGGAAGCCGGCCGCCCGTGGTTTCGATCGAGGCCCCCATGAGGACGAGCGGGTCCACGACGCGCCCCATCGGGCGGCGCCGCAGCGAGGCGTCTCCGGAGAGCGTTGCCCCGAGTGGTCTGCCCGCCAGGAGGCCCATCAACAGACGTGCAGTCGTCCCCGAGTTCCCGGCGTCCAGCAGCGTCGACGGAGCCACGAAGCCTCGCTCCCCGCACCCGATCAGGCTCGTGACGGCCGCCCCGTCGGGGCCGGCCGCCTCACGGATATCGACCCCGAGGGCCGCAAGGCAGGCCCTGGTGCTGGCGCAGTCGTCTCCCGGCGACAGGCCCTGGATCCTGGTCACGCCGTCGGCAATGGCCCCAAGCATCAGCAGACGATGCGAAATCGATTTGTCGCCCGGGACGGCGAGCGTGCCGCGAATGCGACGGACTGGGCTGATCGTACGGATGCCGGACGGTCCCACGACGGCACTATAGCATCCCCGAGTGGAGGGGGCCGGAGGGGAGGGGAGAATTGCCGTCGCGTTGCGGCGGGCTCATGGGATATCGTAGAGAGACGTGCGGGTTTCTGGCGTCCTGGAGTGCTGACTGACGACATGACCTCTGTGAACGGCACCACGATTCACCTGCAGTTCAGCAGCGCGTTCGACATGCTCGACATGGTGCAGGCCGTGTCGGATCACGTCGGCCGCCTGCTGCGATTCGAGGACGATGCGCTGCAGTGGATGGAGGTCGCCATCCGGGAGTCGGTCATCAACGCCATCAAGCACGGCAACAAGCACGATCCCACGAAGAACGTCTTCGTCGAGTTCACGCTGACCCCGGCCGTTGAACCGGAAGAGCTGACCATCCGGGTGCGCGACCAGGGCGAAGGATTCGACCCGGAGGAGGTTCCCGATCCGCTCGCGCCGGAAAACCTCCTCAAGTCGAGCGGTCGGGGGATCTTCTTCATGCGAAGCTTCATGGATGACGTGCAACTGTCCCGCGCGGAAGGCGGCGGCATGCAGGTCACGCTCGTCAAGAAGCTCACTCCTCCCTCCCCGGTCGCGTGAATCCTCCCCTCGATCCCCGCTTCCTCGCCTCCGCGATCGACATCGTCCTTGCTGCGGGCGCGATCCAGGCGTCCCGCTTCGGCGGGGGCATCCGGATCGACAAGAAGGGGACCATCGATCTGGTCACCGAGGTGGACCTCGAGGTCGAGGCCATGTTCCGCCGGACCATCGCGGAGCGTTTCCCCGGTCACGACGTGCTGGCCGAAGAGTTCGGCGACATGGGCCAGGGCCGCGGATCGGGCTACTGCTGGATCTTCGACCCGGTCGACGGCACCACGAATTACGCTCATGGGCTGCCGATCTTCTGCTCTGCGCTGGCGCTCGAAATAGACGGTGTGCTGTCGGTCGCAGCCGTCTACGATCCCATGCGCGAAGAACTCTTCACCGCGGAGGCTGGTGGCGGAGCGTTTCTCAACGGGCGGCGCGTGCAGGTGTCGTCCACCGGAGTCATGGTCGATGCGGCCCTGGTGACCGGGTTCCCTTACGACGTGCACCAGGACCCCGGACGGATCGTCGCGCTGTTCGGCGAGTTCATCAGCCGGGCGCGCGCCATCCGCAGGCTGGGATCGGCGGCCCTCGATCTCTGCTACGTGGCGGCCGGGCGGCTGGACGGATTCTGGGAGGAACGTCTGCGGCCCTGGGACGTCGCGGCCGCGGGCCTGATCGTGGCCGAGGCGGGTGGCCGAGTCACCGGGCTCGACGGAGCGCCGTTCGATCCGAGAGCGGGACATCTTCTCGCCAGCAATGCCGTACTCCACGATCAGATGCTCGCCATCGTGTCTGGAGCCCGGGCGGCCCGTGCTCGAAACCGGACGGACTGACCGCTTCCGAAGACAGCGACGGGCACCGGCACCGCCGATTACGGCGGGAATGACTCCATCCGCACCTGGCACCGGAAATGCTTCTCTGGCGGGGCAGTGGTGTTTGCGAAGGGAGTCGACGATGACACGCACACGACTGGCTGCGGCGGTCTGCCTGGCGCTTCTGGCGGCCGCGCCCACCGCGGCCCAGGCGCAACAAGGCCTCAATCTCCAGTTCGGGTATTTCGGCGTGCGGGGCGAGGACGCCCGCGTGGACGGTGACGTCATTGCCGTCAACCGCCAGTACCTGATCTTCGACGTCACGGACTTCTCCGGGTTCACGCTGGGAGGCGAGTGGACGTTCCCCATCGGTGAGTTCCTCGAAGGGGGCCTCGGCGTCCAGTACTTTCAGCGCACCGTCCCGTCTGTCTACGCGGACTGGACCTACGACGACGGCCGGGAGATCGTGCAGGAGATGAAGCTCCGGAACGTCCCGGTCACCGCGACGGTCCGGATCCTCCCGTTCGGACGGTCAAACCCCATTCAGCCCTACGTCGGCGCCGGTATCGGGCTGAACATGTGGCGCTACAGCGAGACCGGGGACTTCGTGGACTTCTCCGACGACTCGATCTTCCGCGACAGTTTCGTCGGGTCGGGCACGGCTGTCGGGCCCGTGGGCCTGTTCGGTATTCGAGGCCGGGTCGCGCCGCAGTTCGACGTTGGATTCGAACTGCGGTACCAGTGGGCCGAGGGGGAACTCGACACGCAGGACTTCCTCTCCGATCGGATCGACCTCGGGGGCTTCAACGCCCTGGCCGTGGTGCGCGTGCGGTTCTAGTGGCACGTATCGGCTGAATCGGTAGTGGAGTCCGGAGCGCGGCGCCCGGCCGGCCAGGCGTGACGACCGAGAATACTCCGAGTATTCGAGGGAGGAGCAACGCCGCCAGACGGGATGCCCCGCCCGGAGACCGCTATTGATTCAGCCGATACGGGCCACTACTAGTGCCCTGGCCTGCAAGACGTCGGCGCAGCGCGCGGCGTGGACTATAATCGAGAGGTTTTGCCGCCTCTCGATTCGCCGCGTCAGCCCGGACACCCCGATTCAGTCAGGTTGGCCCGTTCACCTGGCCGATCGCCTCACGTCATTGCGCGAACCCGCCCTCGGGGCGCCGCATGACCCGAATCGTGCTCTGGTTGCAAAGCTTCGCCCAGGCCATCGGCGGGCCTGGCCTCTTCGTGGTTGCGGCCCTGGACGCGTCCGTGCTGTCGCTGCCCGAAGTCAACGACCTCCTGGTCATCGTCATGGTGACACGCGCCCCGGCCTGGGTGCTGTACTACCCAGCGATGGCGGCGGCCGGGTCGGTTGCCGGCAGCCTGTTCATCTACTACCTGGGACGTAAGGGCGGGGAGGCGCTGTTGCGCCGCCGGTTCCGGCGGGAGCAGATCGAGCTGACGTTCGATCGGTTCCGCCGCTACGGGATCGCGGCCGTCATCGTGCCGTCGCTGCTGCCGCCCCCCACGCCGTTCAAGCTGTTCTGCCTGGCGGCCGGCGCGGTCGGCATGCCCGCGTTCACGTTCGCGATGGCCGTGTTCGCGGGGCGCGGCGCCCGGTATGGGGCGGCCGGCGTGCTGGCGTATTTCTTCGGCGAAGCCGCGTTCGCCTATCTTCACCAGCACGGCAATACC
The DNA here is from genome assembly GCA_964481395.1 of uncultured Vicinamibacterales bacterium. Classification (GTDB taxonomy): domain Bacteria; phylum Acidobacteriota; class Vicinamibacteria; order Vicinamibacterales; family JAKQTR01; genus JBFMFH01. The sequence goes on along the minus strand of CAYZYG010000012.1, from coordinate 18,885 downwards.
GCCGCGTGGGTCGCGGGCATCGCGGCCGCCTCCGCGCTCGCCGTGTACTACTGGCGCCGGCAGCGCCGGCGCGCGCGGTATAATCCGGAACACCTTGAGCGCGCCTGATCTGTCCGTCGTCATTCCGATCCGCAACGAATCGGCCAGCATTCCGGAACTTTACCGCGAGCTGACGGAGGCCCTGGAAACGTGGGGCAGGCCGTACGAGGTCCTTGTCATCGACGACGGCAGTACCGACGACAGCTTCGCGCGGCTGGCCGACCTCCAGGCCCGCGATCGGCGGTGGCGCGTCATCCGGTTCAGGCGGAACTTCGGTCAGACCGCCGCGTTCGCCGCGGGATTCGCCCGGGCGCGCGGAGCCCTCATCGCGACATCTGACGGCGACCTGCAGAACGACCCGCGCGACCTGCCGGCACTCGTGGATCTCGTCGAGAGCGGAGCGGACATCGCCGCCGGCTGGCGCAGAGATCGCAAAGACCCGTTCTTCACCCGGCGACTGCCGTCGATGATCGCGAACTGGATTATCTCCCACACGACCGGCGTGAAGCTGCACGACTACGGGTGTTCCCTGAAGGTCTTCCGCGCCGACGTCGTCAAGCCCATGCGCCTCTACGGCGAGATGCACCGCTTCCTGCCGGCGATCGCCAGCGAGTTCGGCGTCACGATCGCCGAGCGCGTCGTGAACCACCGGGCGCGCCGCCACGGCCGATCCAAGTACGGGTTGGGGCGCACGGTCCGGGTCGTGCTCGACCTCCTGACAGTGAAGTTCCTGCTCAGCTACGCCACACGGCCGCTGCAGATCTTCGGCCTCTTCGGCCTGCTGATGGGCGGGATCGGCGGCGTGATCACGGCGTGGCTGGCCTACCTGCGGCTGTTCGGCTACGAATCGATTGCCAACCGGCCGTTGCTTCTCTTCGGCATCCTGCTGGTGTTCACCGGCGTCCAGCTCATCACGCTCGGCCTGCTGGCCGAGATGCAGGCCCGGACCTACCACGAGTCGCAGGGAAAAGCGACCTACGTGATCCGCGAGGTCCGGGAAACGCTGGGCGACTGAGAGAGGGGCCCCGGCCATTGACCTGTACGAGGGCGGGACGGCCGTGCCCATGATGGCCGCTGTGCTGGGGGGGGCCGCCCTGCCGCTCTTCGGTCTCGCGGCGATAGTTGCCACAGTGGTGGTTACGGCTTCCGGAGCGGCCGCCGTGCACCTCCTGTTCTATCTGGCGGCCGTGCTCCCGGGAATCCCCGTGGGCCTGGCGGTGTTCGGGCGTCATCCGATCGGGTGGTTGGCTGGCGCGGCGTTCGGCTACGCATGGACGGCACTGGCGTTGTGGGCCGGCGGAGCCCTCGGGGCGACGTCGGCAATGGGGTTCGCCCTGAGCTGGGGGCTGGCCGCCATCGTCGCCTGGGTCGTGTCGGTGGCGCTCGGGCGGCCTTCGGTCGATCTTCCGGCGTGGCGGCGGGCGGACAGCCAGGCATTGCTCGTGGTCGTTGTCCTGGCGCTCGGCATCTTCCTGTTTCCGTACAAGCATCTCGGTGCAGCGGATGCCCAAGGCACCAAGTACTATCGCGCGTACTTCACGGCCGATTTCGTGTGGCACACCGCTCTGACGGCGGAGTTGGCGAGGCTGGAGCGGCCGCCGCGCAATCCCTACCAGGCCGACCAGCCGGTTCACTACTACTGGACCTACTTCCAGCTTCCGGCGGTCGTCACCGCCGTCGGCCCTCGCGCCTTCCGGGACGTGGAGCCCGTGCTCAAGGTGAACGCCATCTGCACCGGCGTCCTGATGCTCGCGGTCGTCGCCGCCGTGACGTGGACGGTGGTGCCGAACGCACTGGCCGTACTGCTGGCCGTCGTCCTGGCGGCGACCGGCGCCAGCGCGGAGGGGATCTACGTACTGGCGGACCTGTGGGCGAAGGGGGCGCCACTGAGCGGTCTCCGGGACGTCAACGTCGATGCCATCAGCAATTGGTACTTCCAGGGATTGCGAATCGACGGGATCCCGCGGTCCATGTGGTACACGCCGCAGCACGCGATGGCCGTGGCCCTCGGCATGCTCGCTCTGCCCATCGCCGGCCGAGCGGGCAGCGCCGCGCGCCTGGGCGGGATCTGGGCCGCCGGACTCTTCCTCGGGGCCTCGACGCTGTTCAACCCGCTCCTGGGGGGCATGTTCTCGCTCATCTACGGACTGGCTGTGACCGCTGACGCCCTCGCTTGCCCCGGGGGCTGGCGCCGGGTGCCGCGGCACGTCTGCGCGGCCGTCCCCGTGGCTGCGGCGGTCGGCTGGTCGGCGCTCAACCTGATGTTCGAGGGCGCTGGCGGTGCGGTCGAGTTCGGCCTGAGAGGATTCGCACGAAACGCGCCGCTCCTGACCCTGGCGCTGTCACTCGGTCCGCTGCTGGTTGGGGCCGGCGCCGCGCTGATACCCCCCTGGCGGCTGCCCCGGAGCGTCTGGCCCTTTCTGGCTGGCGCGGTGGTGGGGTGCACCGTGCTCTACGGCGTACGGCTGAGCGTCGAGGAGTCGTACGTCGGCTTCAGGGGCGCGCAGGTGATGCAGGCCACGCTCCCCGCCCTCGCGGCCGTGGCGTTCGCCCGCGGCCTGGCCGGTCGGCGGACCAGGCTGGTGACGCTGGCAGGCGCGTGGGCCCTCATCCTCGTCGGGCTCCCGACGACGGTTATCGACACCTACAACGCGCAGGACATCGGCAACCTCGCGATGGGCCCCGGGTTCCGTTGGACCATCCCGGTCCCGGCAGCCGAGCAGGAGGCGTTTGCGTGGGTACGACGCGCCACGCGATCGCGGGCGGTGGTCCAGCCTGACCCCGTGCCTCGTGCCCGCGACACGTGGACGCAGTTGCCCACGTTCGGCCACCGCCGGATGGCCGCGGGCCTGCCGATCTCGCTGATCAACACGCCGGAGTACTCGCAGCGGTCGGCTCGGGTCCATCACGAGATCTTCGCGACGACCGACGTCAGCCAGGCCTGGCGCGCGTGTCGCGACATGGGCATCGACTACGTGTACATCGGCGGCGTCGAGCGCGAAGCCCACCCGGCGGCCTCTCTGGAGAAGTTCCGCAACGCGCCTCAACTGTTCGTCGAGGCGTTCCGCAACGACGAAGCCACCATCTTTGCGTTCGTGCGACCGTGACCTGTCTGGACGTATACGGGTGCGCCGCCCGCCGTGTCGTGCGGGCCTTCTTCCTCGCGGGCTCAGGGCTCCCGCCTGGCCACGACCAGCGTCTGACCGATCCAGTAGGGAACCTGTAATCCGGCGACGCCTGTGGCCCGCGCGACAGCGCCCAGCATCCTGGCCACGCCGCCGATCGTCTCTTCGGCCCGCTTGAAGATGTACCCGAGCTGCAGGTACTGGATGTGGGGCCTGATTTCCTCCACGCGATAGCCGGCCCGCGTCAGCAACGCTCGAATCGTGGTGGGTGTGAAGTAGTAGAGGTGAACAGAGAGGAGGAAGACCCATCGGCGGCCCATGAGGCGGGCGATCCAACTGCCGATGTCCGGGTAGTTGACGACGAGCACGCCCGACGGCTTCAGGATCCGCCGGCACTCGCGCACGACGGCCATGGGATCGGGCGTGTGCTCGAGGACGTCCCACAGCGTGACGGCATCGAACGAGCCCGCTGGGTAGCGCTGGTCGAACACGGTACCGGGCGCCACGTCGATGCCGTAGCGGACACGCGCCCAGTCGCAGAGCCAGCGGTTCGGCTCGCAGCCGGCGACGGTCCAGCCTTCCCGTCTCGCCGCGAACAGAAACGAGCCGCCGGCCGTGCCGACGTCGAGCAGCCGGCCGGGCGGAGACACGTGCCGGTTGAGTCGCGCCACCGCACGCTCGAACGTGCGCACGCGGGCGTCCGCCTGTGAGACGAAGATCTCGTTGGCTCCTTCAACGTAGCCCGCAAGCATCACATCCGGGCGCACCCTCGGAGAGACGAACCGCAGGCCGCAGGCCGTACAGGCCACGAGGGGCTCCATGAGCCGTTCGTCGGCCGCGCTTTGGAATTCGTCGACCCAGTCGTGCCGGTCCCGGGGGGTGCCGGGGTAGACGACCCGCGTCTCTGTGCCACCGCAGAGGTTGCAGGGAACCGACTCGTACAGGTGCTCCGCATTCTGCGCCGCTGCATCCACGCCGTTCACAATGGTCAGCCTCGTCTGTACCGCCAGAAAGTGCGGAGGGCCCGGAACCAGTCCTTGGTTCCGATCTTCTTGCCCTCGGATTTCGTGCGGGGAAAGTAGCCGATGGGCACCTCGACGATCCGGCATCCCCGCGCCAGCACCTTCGCCGTGATCTCGTGGTCCAGTTCGAAACCGGTCGTCTGGAGGTCGAGCGACGTCAGCAGGTCGCGCCTGAACAGCTTGAGCGCGGTCACGGTATCCGTCAGGTACCGGCCCGTGCAGGCCAGGCAGGCGACGCTCAGGCTCCGGCCCCCCAGGTACGCGGCCCACGACTGGCCGGGGTGCCTGCCCTGCAGAAGGTCCAGCAGTCCGCCACCGTTGGCCTGTGTCATGTAGCGGCTGCCGTACACGATGTCGCCGCGGCCGCCGAGCAGGGCCTCGAGCATCGGCACGTAGTCTCCTGGGTCGTACTCGAGGTCGGCATCTTGAATGATCAGCAGGTCCTTCGTCGCTGCGGCGATGCCCGCACGGACCGCGAGTCCCTTACCCCCGTTGCGCACCTGGCGGTGGACCCGCACACCCGGCACGGCGGACGCGACTTCGACCGTCCGATCGCGAGACCCGTCGTCGACGACGACGATCTCCGTGTCGAGGCCGAACGGGTTCAAATCCACCGCCTTGATCCGCTCCAGCAGCGCGCCGATGAAGGCTTCCTCGTTGAAGGCCGGAATGACGATCGAGAGGCCTGTCGGGGTCATGCGCGTCCGCCTTGACCTGTCCGGCGCCGCTCTCGCAGGAACGCCTCGACCAGTGCACGGTCCTCCGGCGTGTTGACGCCGACCGCCTCGCGCGCGTCGTCGCACGGCACGGCAGCGCCGCGGCCCCGAGCTTCCGCCCACGGCAGGAACGGCAGGAAGTTGCGCTCGCCCGTGGCAGCCCCGGGTACCGGCTCGTCGGCGAAGCGGGGCAGCCACTCGAAATAGGCGCGGCGTGACAGCGCGAACACGCCCATTTCGCTCTCGCCCCACGCGGGCATGGCGTCGCCCTCACGCCGGTGAAGGATGTCCGTCAGTCGCCCTGACGCGTCGCGCACGAGGCACGTGTAGGGGGCGGGACCGACGGCCGTCGCGTACGCGACGTCCAGCCCGGGTTCAGTCGTACGCGCCGCCAGCCGTGCGAGCGTGGCCGGAGCCACCGCGACCTGGTCGCACCACGTGATCCAGACCCAGTCAGGCTCGTGCGCCCGCACCGTCGGCGCGGCCAGGAGCAGGGCGTCCAGCATCCCCGTGGGACATGGTTGCCACACGACCTCGACGAACCGCCGCCCGCCAAGGTGCGCGCGAACCTGCGCGTCGGCGGACGGCTGAACGACCAGCACCACGCGATCGACGTGGGGACCGTACAGCGCGAGCAGCAGGTCCAGCATGGGCTGCCCACCCACCCGCGCGAGCAGTTTCGGCCCCCCAGCGCCGAGGCGGCTGCCCGTCCCAGCCGCCGGGATGATCAGGACGCGTGTCATCAGCGGGTCGCTCCCTGACCGGACGCCTGCAGCGCCTGCGCACGGCGCGCGAATCGGCGCGCGAGGACGGTCGCCATGGCGCGCACCCCGTCCATGGCGGAGGTCCGCTTCACCCGATCGGGTGACAGGGGAAAGAACCGTACGGGCATTTCCAGCAGTTCCGCGCGGTCGCGCAGCAGCGAGGCCAACAACTGGTGGTTCGCCAGCTTGTGATCCGGCGCAACGTTCAGGTACCGCAGATAGTCCGATCGCACGGCCCTGGCGCCGGAGAGCGCGTCGGAAATGTAGCGCCCGAAGAGCGCCAGGTACATCACGCTGAGGACGTGGCTCCCCGCGCGGCTGACCAGCCCCCGGAGCCAGTGATGGCGGTAACGCAACCGGTACGCCTCCTCGATGTCACGAACCGAGAGGCGACGGCTGCCCCAGATCGCGTCAACCCCCACGAAAAGGATTTGCGAGGCAAGGCCCACGATGTCCTCGCCCCTGTACATGCCTGACGACTCGAAGAGAATGACGTAGTCGGCGCGGCCGTCGCAGAGCGTCGCCACGGCCTCCTCCCCGACGCACGCAACGACGGGAAAGGGCAGTGTCTTCACGAAGCCCTCGTCCAGCGGCGCGCCCGTGTGCACCACCGAAAACGCGGCCGGCAGCCGGTTGAGCCCGCCCCGGACCATCTCGAGCAGCGTCTGGGCCAGCTTGTCGGGAGAACCGGCGTCGTGCAGGAACACCGTGACCCGTCGACCCGCGTCGCTGCCAAGCAGCGAGGCGATGTAGGGCGTCAGTACACGCGCCGCGTCGTGGCGACCGCTCACCCCGTCCTCGTAGTCCGCAATGCGGACCAGCCGGGGATCCTCCAGACCCGCCAGGCTGCCCAACGGAACGTAGGGTTGCTCGACTTCCGGGTGTCCCGGATCGTTGAGCAGGAAATGCGTGATGAGGCTCGGCGTCAGCAGTGCCCGCCGCCCGCGATCCCGCATGTAGTACAGGGCACGGTCGACGATGTCCCCCGCGCTCGCATCCGGAATCTCCGCGTCGCTCTGGATGTTCGTGATGAACAGCTTGACGGCCGCGGCGTTGCCGGCGATGGCGTCAGGCACCCCCGAGGTCAGATACGACGGAAACAGGCTCGAGTGCTGGGTCCCGGGCGCGTAGATGATCAAATCGGCACGGGCGACCTTTGCCAGCAGGCGCGGGTTCGGGGGCGGAGAGACGGACCGCTCCTCGAGCCACTGCACGCGGGCGTCTGCGGGCATGGCCTCCAGGGTCTCACGTTCCGCCTCGTCGAGGGGGGCAGGCAGCAGGTAGATGCTCGACACGCGCGTCGGGCGGTTGGCGGCAACGATGGCCTCTTCGGTCGCGAGAAACCGGCCGGCCGCATCCAGCGCCACGAGGTGGGCATTGGTACCGTCCGTGACGTTGTCCACGACACCCGGCGGCAGCCCGACGAGGGCGCAGTAGTCATCGATCGCCTCGTTGAAGCAGCGGCCGGTCTTCAGATACGAACCTGCGAACACGAGGTTGCCGAGGCTGCAGTCGGAGAAGTCGAATACCCGGCCCGAACGTTCCAGCTCCACCCTGAAGCGATCGAGCCGCGCGGACACCTCCGCCCGGGGCGACGACGGCAGGCGGGTCGCGAGATCGAGGACCGCCCCCACGGTGAGGCCGGGCGACACACGCCCCGGGTCGGCAACGGACGCGAAGGTCGCGTCGGCCTCGGCGGCCGAACACCCGACCGGCAGCCGAAGGTCCAGCAGGTCCGTGAGTGCGGCGGGGCAGCTGCCGAGCGCGCGGGCGATCCGTGAAGCGTTCTTGCGATAGTCGGACGGACCGAGTGCGTCTCCCAGGAAACGCCTCACCTCACCCGTGGACGCTCCGTCATCATAGCCGTTGATGGCCAGCGTCAGCGCCACGCGCGGATTCGTGATGAGCTGCGTGGAGAGCACGCGGGAACCGCGCCCTCCGGAGAACACGACGACCGTGATGGGACGTTGAACGGACCGGGGTCCCGGGCCGCACACGGTGCCGGCGCGGGCGCCGGCAGGGGGCGGAACAGCTTCCGGAGATTCCGACATGGCACCAGTCACGAGTATACCCGCAGCGCATCGGCTGGATTGAGGTTCACGCCCGGCTCGGGCGTTCACGGCCGTGCAACCCGCCTGCCGCGTAGAGCAAGCCCCCCGGGAGGTTGCCCACGATCCCAAGGGCGACGAACAGCACCGAGAGCGCGAACGACAGGGGACTGGCCACGCCCACCCGCCCGAAGAACCAGACGAAGGCCGCCTGGCTCGTGCCGAGCCCGTTGATCGTGACGGGCAGCAGCATGACCAGCAGGATCACAGGCACGAACGCCAGATACACCGTCAGCCCCACATCCAGCCCGAGCGCGTGGCCGAGCAGGTAGGCCTGCACGATCCGGAGGAACTGGACCGCTACCGAGCCGGCCAGCACATTTGCCAGGTCGCCCCGGCGATCCGCGTACACCTGGAGCGCGGACAGCAGCCGGTCCATCACCCGGTGAAACGCCGCGATGGGCACCATTTCGCACGCGCCCTTCGCCAGGCCGGCCGCCCGTCGGCTGAACACGACGGCAGCGGCGATCGCGCATCCGGCCGTGGTCGCTCCGAGCGAGACCGCCACCACTGGATGCCAGACGAGGTTGCCCGCCACGGCCAATCCGACGGCCGCCATGACGAGAATCGACAGCACGCCCAGCACCCGGTCCATCAGCACCGAGGCGAAGGCCGCAGCGCCCGTGACTCCGTGGCGCGTCAGCGCGTAGGCACGCACGGCGTCCCCGCCGACGCTGGCCGGCAGGAACGTGCCGACGAAGGTGCTGACGAAGAAGATCCGCATCACCGCCACGAAGCCGGGGCCCGCCGCCGTCCTGAACGGGCGGAGCAGGACCAGCCACCGGTAGGCCATGAGCACGCGATCCACGGCCACCAGCCCGATGGCGATGAGAAGGGGGGGCAGGCTGGCGTTCGCGCCGGCCTTCAGCACGGCCTCCGGCTCGCTCTTCCACAGGACCAGCGCCGTGAGCGCCACGGCAACGAACAGCCGGACGATCGTGCCTGCGGAGGGCCTGGTCACTGCACCGTGGGCAGCGTCTGGATGTGGCGGGCGGGATCCCGCTTCACGCGGTACGCGCGCATGAGGAACTTCGCGTAAGGCACGAACTGCTTCATCGCGCCGACGTTGACCTGGCAGGGGCTCAGGCAGTTCTTGCAGATCGTGTCTTCGAAGGTGGCCCGATCGGCGAGATGGGTTGCGTCGAAATACAGCGCCCCAGCGGGCTTCTCGAGGATGTTTCCGAGTGGCTTCGCGTTCTCGCAGTAGAACAGCGTCCCGTCAGGATTCAGCAGCAGCCCCTGCGTGCGGAACGGGCACGGCATCGTTCGGACGTAACCGTTGGCGATCATGTCCGCGTAGTGGAGGTACTGGAACGCCTGTCCGCTCAGCACCGACTCCTCGGCGACCTGCTCGAGGAAGAACTGGCGCATGAACTCCTCTTCCTGCGTCTTCAGGCGGATCGTGCCCTCGAGCTCGCGGTTGCCCAGCATCGCGTCCGTGAACCGCAGCATGTTGAAGACGATGTCGAGATTGCGCTCACGCGACCAGGCCAGGATGTTCCGCGCGTCCTCCATGTTTGTCGCGAAAATCGTCGCCGCGATGCCGAACTGGAAATTGTCGTACTCCCGGGCGAGTGCGTCGAGCGCGTCGATGGTCTGGCACGCCTTGTCGAAGCCTCGCTTGACCTTGCGCACCTGATCGTGAATGTCGCCGATGCCGTCGATCGACACTCGCACGCTGATGGGCAGGTTCCGCGCCGCGCAGTACTCGACGATGCGCGTCATTTGCGGAATCGCCCGGTGCGGCGTGAGGCCCGTCGTGTTGATGCCGACCTTGCGCACCCGAGGCATCCGCGTGATGAGCAGTTCCGTCAGTTCCGGCAGATCGTTGCGGGTGGTGGGCTCGCCCCCGGAGATGTTCAGGTTCTCGATCGCCCCCCAGAACGGGTCGTTCATCGACCGATCGACCTGTTCGAGCGTCATGTCCGCCTTGCGATCGCCCCGCTTCCAGTTGCTGCACATCTCGCAGCGCGCATCGCAGACGAACGTGCAGTTGTAGATCAGCACGGTCGGCCGGATGGGCTTCATCCGGGCGGCGACGGAATTCACCAAATCGCGGGGAACGCCGGCCGCGGTTCGGGCGAGATAACGGGCGGTAAAGGTGCGCTTCGACATGGGGCGACAGGGGCGATCTGCCTGACAGCTAGGACCTTGGTCGGTACCCCATCGTACCCCGCGACCGCAGGCTGGTCAATTGGCGGGACGGCAGGGGAGGGCCCGGCTGGGCGCGCAGGGGGGAGGGACCGTGATCGTCGTCGGGAGTCGGGAGTCGACCCGACTTGACGCCGTGCCGGGGCTCACGGGCACGCGTCGGGGCCGGGAGGCGCCGCCTGCAACGCCCCCCGGCCGACCGTGGCTACCTGCAGGCAGGTCGAGGCAGATACGTTTCGGGATAGATGTAGAGCGGTCCGTCCTCGCCCCACTGGAGACGGAGCGGCATGCTCGTGTTGTCGTAGTCGAACCCGATGTCGACACCGATCCAGGTGCCGTTCTTCCGGTAGGCGAGGTAGTCGATGCTCTTCTCCGGACCGCCACGCTTCAGATTCCAGGCGAGATCGAGCCCCCCGCAGATGCCGGCTTCAATCATCCGGTCGCGGATGAACGCCATGTTCTCCTTCCGCTCGTCGAGGCTCACGCAGCAGCGCAGGTACTGGGGGTACCGCTGTTCGACGTACGTGACGATGTCCGGTCCAGACGTCGGCCATCCACCCGCGGGCGGGGCCGGCGTGGGTGTCGGCGTGGGCGTCGGCACTGGCGGCGGGTCCGGGGTCTGAAAGATCTGGACGGCCGACCAGGCGCTCGTGGTCTCGGGGTCGGATGCCCGTGCCCGCCAGAAGTACCGCTGGCTGGTCTTCAGTTCCTGCGCGATGGTGAATCGCGTCTCGACAGGCTGCTCGGACAGCGTCACGACCGCCTCGACGACCGTGAAGGTCTGGTTCTCCGAAATTTCGAAAACGTAGGTGACCGCACCAACCGGTCCGCTGCGCACCGAGTTGCGCACGGAGAACTCGGGCCGCCGCGTCGCAAGCTTGATGTCCCCGACGGGCGCAAGCGGAGTCGGCGCCTGCAGTTCAACGGGGGTGTAAATCTGAAAGCTGACCGGGGTGGAGAAGGGGCCCGTATTGGCGCCGTCCAGCGCCCGGGCGCGCCAGTAGTACGTCCGGTCGGCGGCCAGCGCGTCGGGCAGTCGGAGGCTCGTCCGGCCGTTCGGCCCCGGCGAGATGTTCTCGCGGGCGAACACCCGATTGTTGAAGTCCGTGTCGGTCGCAATCTCGAACGTCAGGGAGATCGGCCGCTCGCCGTTGGTCGTGGCGTTCTCAATGAGCAGGGTCAGCGGCTGATCCTGCGCACGGATGCGCGCGCCGGCACTCGGTTCGAGCAGGACCGGCGCCGTGATGTTGACGCCGGGAATGGGACCGGCGACCGACGGGCTCGTCGGATTGCTGCTCTTCTGCGATTCACATCCGACCGCCAGCGCGGCGAGCGCCGCCGCCGCGAGATGAACAGGAATGGACCGTCGCATCTGGATGACTCCCGGAAAGTGGGGCAGCGACAGTTCGGACGCGCCCCGCCCCTTCTGAGGAGTTATCGAGCGAGAATCGTGCCAGCTTTACCGGTCTGCCGCGGCACCCCGCCGGCGCCCTGGGGTGCCACGGATCGGGATGGTGGAACGTGGACCGTGGCCAGCCCACCCGGGGTCCAGAACGGGAGGGGAGACCCAGATCGACGGCGACGCGACCGCCCAGGAGACGCTGGCGGTCTCAGTCGGTTGGCTCTTCGGCAGACAGCGCGGCGGCGAAGGCTCGACCGCGCATCCAGTACGCGACGGCACCCGAAACGGAGAACAGCATGATCAGGGCCGCACCCATGAAGGAAACGGCCAGCGCCGACTCGATGGGCACCCCGATCTGGGCAAAGTAGTACGAGAAGGTCGCCTCGCGCACCCCGAATCCATTCATCGAGACGGGAGCCATCTGGACGATGAAGGACACCGGCACCAGGACGGCCAGGTGCCACAGGGGCACCGGGATGTGCATGCTCAGGGCTACGGCGGCATAGAAACCCACGAGGATGCCCTGCACCACGACCGCGCCGCCCAGGCAGGATGCCAGCGAGCGGGGCGCTTCCCGAAAGCGCGAGAGTCCGCCGGTCAGCCGCGCAATCCGTTCGTCGACCCACTCGGGATTGATGACCCTCAGTGGACGGAGGAGGCGGCCGACGCCGTCCGGCAGGAGGACCAGGGCGCTCGACAGGACGAGCCCGCCCGAAAGCACCAGCCAGAGAACGGGAGCCCAGACCGGAGACGGTCCCCCACGCGCCGACAGTGCCGTCGCCCCTGCGGCGGCAACTGCGACCAGGCCGAGGAGGCCGATACCTCGGTCCATGAGGACGATCGTGGTCGCCAGCGTCTTCGAACCGGCCTGGCGGGCCGTATCCGTCACGCGCACGACGTCACCGCCAATGTTGCTCGGCAGGAAGTTGTTGAAAAAGGTCGCGACGAGGTACGAATTGACCAGGAGCGGGCCTGAAACGGCCACACGCTGGGCGTCGAGGAGCAGTCGCCAGCGCCAGGCCGACACCAGGATCATGGCCAGATACAGCCCGAGCGCGGCCAGCAGCCAGCCGGGGCTGGCCGTGCTGGCGTGCTTCCAGACCTGCCGGAGGTCCGTCCTCGAGAACAGGAGCGCGAGGAGACCCACCGACACGACCGTCTTCAGGATCAGCATCGAGACCCGCCTGGAGCGGGACGTGGCGGGGGTACGGGGAGTGCGGTCCATCAACAGAGGTCGGTGCCCGTGGTGGATGTCAATCCGATCGAGCGTACCACGCCCGAATACATGGTGTCCACGCGGCGGCGGCGGTCCGGGAGGCAGTCACGCGCACCTCCTCTAAGTTCTTCAGACCGCGACAGTTCTCTGTCGTTTCGTTGACGCTCTCGACGCCTGTCTCCTAGAATCAGGTGATCGGGCCGAAGCAGCGGGCTTTGGCAGTCGGATCGGTGAGCCACGCGACCACGCATGCGCATTCTCATGATCGCCCCGGAGCCGTTCTTCGAACCCCGTGGCACTCCCTTCAGCGAGTACCACCGGATCCGGGCTCTCACCGATCTCGGGCACACCGTGGATCTGGTCACGTACCCGTTCGGGCGTGACGTATCGCTGCCCAACCTCCGGGTGTTCCGCGCCCGGCGTCCGCCCTTCGTCGATCGCGTGAAAATCGGTCCTTCCTGGGCGAAGGTCCCGCTCGATCTGTCCCTGGCGGCCCGCGCGTTCGGCGTGGCGAGACAGGGAGGCTACGATTTCGTGCACTCCCACGAGGAAGGTGGAGCCATTGGCCTGCTGCTCGCCCGGTGGCTCGGCGTCCCCCACCTCTACGACATGCACTCGAGCCTCCCGCAGCAGCTCTCGAACTTCAGGTTCAGCCGGTCCCGGCTCATGGTCGCCGCGTTCCGCTGGCTCGAGCGGCGCATGGTGACCGGGTCCAAGGCGATTATCGTGATCTGCCGCCACCTGGAGGAAACGGTCAGGGACATCCGCCCTGACGCGCCGGTCGTGCTCATCGAGAATGCTCCGGGCTCCGGCGATACGGGCCCGCTGGGCGCCCCGAACCCGGTGCGCCCGCGGCACGGCCTGACTGACGACGACCGCGTCGTGCTCTACACGGGCACCTTCGAAGCGTACCAGGGTCTCGATCTCCTGCTCGACGCCATGCGTGTCGTCTCGGCGAGGGTGCCGGCCGCGAAGCTCCTCCTCGCGGGCGGGCACCCGGAGCAGGTCGCGCATGTGGGTCGCCTGGCGGAGCGCGCGGGTGTGGCTGCCAGTACGGTGTTCGCGGGCGAGCGACCGGCGGCGGAGATCCCGGCGTACCTGGAAGCCGCCGACGTGCTCGTCTCGCCGAGAAGCCGCGGCACGAACACGCCGCTCAAGATTTACCAGTACCTGAGATCGGGCCGGCCCATCGTCGCCACGAACCTCCTGACGCACACGCAGGTGCTCGATCCGAAGGTCGCGCTGCTCACTGAGCCGACGGCCGAGGCCTTCGGTCATGGCATCGTCCGCGTCCTGGAGGACCGGGCCTTGGGGGCGACCCTGGCCAGCGCCGCCGCCGCGCTCGCGGCCGAGAAGTACACGTACGAGGCGTATCTGGACCGCACGCGCCGGACTCTCGAGTTCATCTCGGGTCACGCGCCCGAGGACGAAAGGGCCGCGTGACGGTACCGGACCACTACAGCTACCGTGTGTACGCCGATCCGGGCATGGCGGGCCGCTTCGACGCGCTCCGCTTCAGCGGACCGATCGGGACGCTCCTCGCGGAAACCCAGGAGCGCGTGCTGGCCGAGTTTCTCGGCGACGTGACCGGTCTGGGCATCCTCGATGTGGGCACCGGAACCGGACGGGCGGCGTTGGCGCTGGCCACGCGCGGCGCGGCCGTCGTCGGCATCGACGCGTCGGCCGAAATGCTGCGCGTCGCGATGACCCGCGCGGAAGAGCAGGGGCTCGCCGTGCGGTTCGAAACGGGCGACGCCCATCGTCTGGCGTTCGACGACGCCAGTTTCGACGCGGCGATCAGTCTGCGTGTGCTCATGCACACGCCGGACTGGCGTCTCTGCCTGCGGGAGCTGTGCCGGGTGTCGCGGCACCGCGTCGTGTTCGATTATCCGGCGGCGTTCAGCGCCGCCGCGCTTCAGGCCGCCGCCCGCAGGGCCCTCGCCCGGCTTGGGCGAAACGTCGAGGCCTACCGGGTGCTGCGCGCCGGGGCCGTCCGTGCTGTGCTGGACGAAGCCGGGTATCGTGTCGAACGCGTGCATCGGCAGTTCGTCCTGCCCATCGCGGTGCACAAAGCGGTCGGCTCGCGGGTGTTCACCGAGCGGGTCGAGGCCGCGCTCAAGGCGGCGGGGCTGCTCGCACTGGCCGGGTCTCCCGTCACGGTCGTGGCACGACGATGCGCGTCTTCGTAACCGGGGCCACGGGATTCACCGGCGGTCATCTGGCCCGCCGGCTTCGCGAAGCCGGGCACACGGTGCGAGCCCTCGCCCGCGCCCACGACGCGCGCGCGACCGCGCTCGAGCGTGACGGCATCGAGGTGCACGCCGGCGACCTGAGGGAACCTGCCGGCCTGGCGCGCGCGCTGGCCGGCGTGGACGTCGTTTACAACATCGCCGCCATCTACCGGCAGGCCGGCGTCGGATCCCGCGACTACGCCGCGATCAATGCGGAGGCCGCCGCCGCGATCGTGAATGCGGCAGCGAGAGCCGGGGTCCGCCGGGTCGTGCACTGTTCGACGGTCGGCGTTCACGGCGATGTCGAACAGCCACCAGCCGACGAAGACGCGCCGCTTCAGCCTGGCGACGAGTACCAGCGGACCAAACTCGAGGGCGAACGCCTCGCGCGCGAGGCTGCCGTCCGCGCCGGCACCGAGTTGGTTATCGCGCGGCCGAGCGGCATCTACGGCCCCGGAGACACGCGCCTGCTGAAACTCTTCCGTGGTGTCGCGACTCGCCGATTCGTGGTGCTGGGAAACGGGCAGATCTTCTATCACCTGACCTACATCGACGACCTGTGCGAGGGGTTCCGGCTCTGCGGAGAGGCGCCGGCCGCCGCCGGCCGGACCTACATCCTGGCCGGCGGGGAGGTCACCCGTCTCAACGAGCTGATCCGCGTGATCGCCGAGGAAGCCGGGGTCGATCCACCTTGGCTGCGCCTGCCGGTCTGGCCATTCTGGATCGCGGGCGCGCTCTGCGAGATGGTCTGCGTGCCGATGCGCGTCGAGCCTCCCCTGTACCGCCGGCGGGTGGACTTTTTCACGAAGAGTCGCGCGTTCGACATCGGGCGGGCCAGGCGCGAGCTGGGGTTCGATCCCCAGGTCGGCCTGCGCGACGGCGTTCGGCGTACCCTGCACTGGTACCGGGAACAGGGGTGGGTGAGATGACCGACATTCCAAAGGCCCAGCAACAGCTGTTCGACGCCCGGACGTCGGCCGCCGAGAAGTACGCGGCGCTGGTGGTCGGACGCCGCGGGTGGGGGGCCCTGCTCAAGCACGAGCTCATCGTGCTGGCGAGCCAGTCGGTGCCGGGCGCGCTCGGGCTCGCGCTGCGAAAAGCGTTGTACCCCAGGCTGCTGGGCGCCTGCGGCCGCAACGTCGTGTTCGGCCAGCACGTTGTCTTACGTCATCCCTCAAAGATCCGGGTCGGGGACAATGTCGTGATCGACGACAACTGCCTGCTCGACGCGAAAGGCGACTCGAACGAGGGCATCACGATCGGCAGCGGCGTCTTCGTCGGGCGCAACACCATCCTGTCGTGCAAGAATGGCGACATCCGGCTAGGGGACCGGGCGAATCTGGGGTTCAACTGTGAGGTGTTCTCGGCGAGCCGCGTGGTCCTCGGGGAAGATGCGCTCCTGGCGGCGTACTGCTACGTAATCGGCGGCGACCACGATTTCAGCGACACGTCGAAGGCGGTGCTCGAACAGTCGAGGCGGTCGGCGGGCGTCGTCATCGGCAGCGGTGTCTGGATGGGCGCGGGCGTGAAGGTGCTCGACGGGGTCCGGATCGGACCGCACGCGATCGTCGGCGCGGGTGCTGTGGTCCGGGAGGACGTGCCGGAGTACGCCATCGCGGTGGGCATGCCGGCGCGGGTGGTCGGCCGGAGGACGGCCGAGCCGCACGGAGCAGCGCACCATGACTGAACGGCGGCTGAACGTCCTGCAAATCTGCGATCACCTCGGCTGGGAGGGATCGCGCATGCACGGGGTGAAGCGGCTCTTCGCCTGGATGATCCCGGCCTTCGACGCCAGCCGCTACAACGTCGCGCTGGTGAGCCTGCGCAAGAAGGATCTCTCCGAGGAAACGCTCGAGTCCTTCGGCATCGACATCACGTACCTGCAGCGTTCGAGATTCGATCCGGCGACGCTGCCCGCGCTGCTCAAGGTCATCGACGCGAAGCGGATCGACATCCTGCACCTGCACGGCTACGGCGCGACGACGTTCGGGCGGGCCGCAGCGGCCATCCGCGGCATCCCAGCCATCCTGCACGAACACGCGAACCTGACCGACACGCCGTGGTTCCAGAAGGTCGCCGACCGCGCGCTCGAGCCGTTCACGGACCTCGCCATCGCCGTGTCCCGCAGCACAGCCGACTTCGTCATCAACGCGCGCCTCGTGCCGGCCCGGAAGGTCAAGGTCGTGTATCTCGGCGCGCCGCTCGACGAGTTCAGCCGCCCGCGGACGGCTGAGGAGATCGCCGGCGCCCGGCGGGAACTGGGCGTGAGGGAAGGCGAGTTCGCCATCGGCACGGTCACGCGGCTGCACGATTCGAAGGGCAACGAATTCCTGGTGGACGCCGCGCGGAGTGTCGTGGACCGGCACCCATCGGCACGGTTCTATCTCGTCGGCGAAGGACCGCTCCTCCCGGCTCTCGAAGCGCAGGCCCGTGCCCTCGGGTTGGGGGAGCGGTTCGTGTTCGCCGGCTTCGTGAAGGACGTGGCGCGCGCGTTGTCCGCGTTCGATCTGTCGGTCTTTCCCTCCCTCTGGGAAGGCACGCCGCTGACGGCCTTCGAAGCGCTCGCCGCCGGAAAGGCGATCGTCGCGACCGACGCGGACGGGTTGCTCGACATCCTGACCGACGGTCACGACGCCCGGATCGTACCCAAGCGGGACGCCAGCGCGCTCGCGCGCGCGATCACCGAGCTCATGAACCAGCCGGAGGAGCGTGCCCGCCTGGCAGCCAACGCCCGACAAACCGGCCGAGCCTACGACATCCACGCATTCGTACGGAAGATGGAGCGGCTCTACGATCTGCTGCACCGCGTGTCACGGCCGACGCGCCGCAAGGGCATCCTCGACGAGGACCTCGGATTCCTGACCGAGAAGGGGACGACGTGATCGGAGAGCGCGCCCACCGCGTCGACCCGCTGCCGGGACTGGCGGCCGCCGTCGTGGTGGTGGCGATCTACGCGGGCGTCGCCCTCTCCATCGATTTCTCCCGGGCGGCCTTCGGCATTCACAGCGACGAGGCGACCTACTACATGATGGCGCACAGCCTCGCGAGCGACGGCGATCTCTCGTACCGCCGCGAGGATCTCGTGCGCGTCTGGCGGGAGTTCCCGGCCGGCCCCTCGGGCGTCTTCCTCAAGAAGGGCCGCGACCTCGATGTGCGCTGGGGCGGTGGCTTTCCGTTCCTCCGTGTCGACTCCAGGCCGGACCCTGACGCCGCCCGGCTCTTCTACGGCAAGTCGTACATCTATCCGCTCGCAGCGGCGCCGTTCGTCGCCCTGTTCGGCACCAACGGGTTCCTGGTCCTGCACGCGATCGTGCTCGGCCTGATGCTGCTGGCCGGCTACCTGTTCCTGAACACCCGGTCGTCCCCCCTGGTCTCGCTGCTGCTGGCCGCAGGATTCCTGATGGCGTCGGTCGCGCCCGCCTACTTCGTCTGGCTCACGCCCGAACTGTTCAACCTGGGACTCGTCTTCCTCGGGTACTTCTGCTGGCTCTACAAGGAGGTCGCCCGGGCGGAAACGGCGCCGACGGGCACGCGCTGGCTCCTCGGCCCGTGGTCCGACCTGACGGCGGCGATCCTGCTGGGCATCGCCACCTTCTCGAAGCCCTCGAACCTGCTGCTCATCCTCCCCGTGCTGGCCTGGATGGCCTACCGGCGACGATGGAAGCACGGCGCGGCCGCCGGCCTGCTGTTCGGCGCGTGCGGGGCCGTCCTGCTGGCCGGCAACATCGCGGTCAGCGGCGAGTGGAACTTCCAGGGCGGAGACCGGCGCACGTTCTACGGCGAGTTCCCGTTCCAGAACCGCCAGGTCCAGTGGGAGGGCGTCGGGCAGGACCGTACGACGAACCGGGTCCTGACCGAGGTCATCTTCGACCGGCGCGTGTTCTGGACGGTCTTCTCGCGCAACCTGGGCTACTTCTTCGTCGGCCGCTACTCGGGCCTGGTCCCGTATTTCTTCCCGGCGGTCTTCGCGGCGGCGGCGTTCGCGCTCGCGCGCAGGCGGCGCGCGCCGTGGCAGTGGCTGGTCGCGGCCGCCGCCGCGGCCCAGATTCACCAGCTCATCAACTGGATCCCGTACAAATACGTAGGCGGCGGCGGCGGGGGCGGCAACCCC
>CAYZYG010000011.1:63648-70719 GCA_964481395.1 uncultured Vicinamibacterales bacterium | reverse complement strand
AGACGGGATGCCCCGCCCGGAGACCGCTATTGATTCAGCCGATACGGGCCACTAGGGCGCCGAGAAGATGCTCAAGGCTGCGTGGCAGGCCTCGCACGCCGATCGGGTGCCGCCGAGAATCCACAACCTGGAGAGGCTGGCGTCCGAGGCTGGGCTGCTCGACGTGCTACCCAAGCAGTACCGTCGACTGCTGTCGAACTCGAGCCCTTGAACATCGAAGCGCGCTGTCCCTCCCATCGCGATGCGCTTCTGAAGAAGCTGACCAAGCGATACTGCGCCGGGCTGCACGGCCGTGCGACGAGGTTCCATGACATGGATCGCCAAGCGGCTCTGAAGAAGGCGAGCGCGTTTGTGCGTCTCGCACGACAGGTTGTCCCGGTAGGCGAAGCCTATCTGTTCGGCTCACACGCGACGGGCAACGCGACTGAAGACAGCGACCTCGACGTGGCGGTCCTCGTGCCGACCCTCAACTGTGACTACCTCGGTACGCTGACACGTCTGTATCGGTTGCGCGGAGAAGTGGACCTTCGAATCGAGCCCCATTTGGCGGTACAGGATTCGGACCCACAGGGGTTCTCCCGCGAAATCGTCCGAACAGGCATCCGGCTCTGACGTGGATCCTGGATGCCCCCACTTGACGGGCGGCGGCTATTTATACTACTTTGTAGTTTATATGGCAACGGACAAGAGCCTCGGTGGTCTCGAGTCGATGCTGATGCTGGTCGTCCTGCGGCTTGGCGACCAGGCGTACGGCGTGACCATCCGGCGCGAGTTGCTCACGCGCGCGAAGAAGGATGTGGCTATCGGTGCGATCTACACCACCATGGATCGGCTCGAACGCAAGGGCATGGTCGAATCCTGGCTGGGAGAGCCGACGCGCGAGCGGGGCGGGCGGGCGAAGCGGTACTACCGCCTGACGGCGCGGGGCGTGAAGACCCTCGCCGAGACCCAGAGAGCGCTGGAGGGGCTGACGGCGGGGTTGAAGCTCGCGGGAGTGAAAGCACATGCCTGATGACGCAAGGCTGCCGCTCTGGTCCAGGTTCCTCCTCTGGCCGTTCAAGGGAGAGCCGAGTTTCCCGCAGGTCGTCGGTGACCTGACCGAGGAACTCTGGCAGCGCACCGCTGAGGATGGCTCTAGCCTGGCTCATCGCTGGCTTCACCGAGAGGTCTGGCGGACGTTCTGGGCGCTGGTCTGGCGGCGCGAGACCGGATACGTCTTGGCGACGTCGCTGTTCTCCTTCGCCTTGATCATGATGACGCGCCTGACCGTGGTCCTCCTGTCGGCGGACGGCAGCGGTTCGTACGCGTCATGGGCGACCAGGATCTGGTTGGAAACGACGTTGCTCGGATTGGCTGCAGGGGCAGTCGCCGGCCGGCTGAACGGCGATCATGCGCGCCTTGGCCGACTGATACTCGTCGCCACGGTCGGACTTCCGCCCCTGGTGGCCGGGCTGGTGTACTGGACCCAGTACCAGGCCTACTGGACGATGGTCCTGTTGTCCACGGTTTCGCTGCGGCGGCTCACGTTCCTGGCCTCCATCTGGCTGGGCAGCCTGTGGATGGAGCGGCGAAACCGTCGCCTGGCTGCCCGGGCGGCAGGGTAGCCGCCCGGCTCACGAATCCCTGCCAAACCGAGGCGTCGCACCAGCGACAACGCATGTCCCGGTTTCGAATCCCGGATCCCGGGGCCCGGACCCCGTTGGCGCGGCGGTCAGGCGGCCAACTGCCGCGTCGCCCCGTGCAGGTACCCGTTCGCCGCGATTCTCCCCACCATCACGGCAATGCTTGCGGCCACCGCCCCGAGCATGTCGAACGTGCCGATACACACGAGCAGCACGGCGACGGTGCCGAGGGCCTCGATCAGGGTCGCCACGGTAATCGGCGTAGTGCGACGTGAGAGGATCAGGACCGACCGCTGCATCGCCAGGAGGAACTCGGCAGCCGGCAGCAGGATGAGAATCTGCGTCGGCAGCACCGAGAACGAAGCCAGCGCGTCAGACAGCCCAGAGACCGTGTGGTACCAGACCAGCGACAAGGGCGTGAACGCCAGCAGCGCGAGGAGGGCGGTTACCCCGCCAGCCAGCCATGCGGCGACGCGGCCGACCTCGCGCTCGTGCTCCTGCCGGCGCCCGATGAGCGCGACGCCCACCTCCTGATACGCGATGGCCGTCGCGCGGAAGAGCAGCAGCAGAGCCCCGATGACGGGCCATGATGCGAGCGACTCGATGGGCGCCCGGCTACGGCCGAGGAAGAACGTGACGAGCGGCGCGACCACCAGCGTCAGGACAGACGTCAGTGCGAGGGGATAGTAGAAGGCGGTGATGTCGCGGGTGGTGAGCGGTGCCTCACCCGGCGCAGACGGACGCGCGAGCAGCTCGCGGACGACGCGGTCGGCCATCAGGCGGCTGGCTGCGGCTTCGAAGAAGACACCGATCGCGAGCGAGGCCCCGCCGACGACCGCGCCCGGCAGGTCGGTCAGCCGCGACAGCAGGACAGCCGCGGACCCCATCGTGGTCAGCCGCACGACCGTGCCGTACGCGACGCGACGGGCAAGGCCGTGCCGCACGAGGATGCCCTGGTAGAAGCGCCGGTAGCCGATGGCCGCAGGCCACGTGATCAGACACGCCGTGGCGAGGTTGGTCAGCCGCGACACGTCGTCCGGCAGGCCGATCAGCGTGTCGGTGAAGAACCGGAACACCGGCGGGATGACGCCGATGGCAATCGTGGCCGTCAGGAGCGCATTGAGCGCGTAGTTGTACCGCCGGAGCGCGAGGAACGACTGGCGATCGTGGACCAGCGTGTTCGCGGCCGTCAGCATCATCATGATGGGAGATTCCGCGACCAGCGCGAACGAGAACGCCACGCCGTACGCGGCCAGATTGAAGCGGGCTTCGGGCAGGCGGGCGATGATCGCGGCGATGAACGGGCCCTCGCCGGCCATCATCAGCCACGTCGCGGCGAGCGGGAGCCAATAGGCGAGGATCTGTCTGGTGCGAAGCGGTTCAGTCACACGAGCGTCATCAGGGGCACATCAGTATCTCACGCCGATGGATCCCGCCAGGCGCGCGTGAGGGCGCGCCGCGTCTGCCGAGCCGCCAGCACCGTCGCGGAAAAGCAGGCGCGCTTCAGCGCGCACACGCCCCCGGGCGTGGGGACATCCATGACTGGTCCCCGGTCCCCGGTCCCCGATCCCTGTTGTAAGATTCGCCTTCATGCGCACCGTCACCCTTGCCTGTGCCGTGATCGTTGTTGCCCGCGTCGTCGCGCTTGGTCTGCCCAGCGCGCAGACGCCCGCCAGGCCGGATACGGCCGCCCCGTTCAGGGTCGAAGAAGCGACGATTGCCGACATCCACGCGGCGATGAAGGCAGGCCGCCTTACCTGCCGCGCGCTCGTCGAGGCGTATCTCAGGCGCATCGAGGCGTACGACAAGAACGGCCCCGCCATCAACGCCATCGTCGTCACGAATTCCGAGGCGCTGGTGCGGGCGGACGAACTCGACCGGCGGTTCGCCCAGAGCGGATTCGTCGGTCCGCTCCATTGCGTGCCGACGATCGTGAAGGACAATTTCGAGACCGTGGGCCTGCAAAGCGCCAACGGGTCGCTCGCGCTCGCCGGGTTCGTTTCGAAAAAGGATGCCTTCCAGGTCAAGCGGATCAAGGAGGCGGGCGCCATCGTCCTGGCGAAGTCGAACATGGCCGAATGGGCGTTCACGCCCTACGAGACGGTCAGCTCGATCCTCTCGGGCTACACGAAGAACCCGTACGCGCTCGATCGCGTGACGGCCGGATCGAGCGGCGGCACCGCCGCAGCGGTCGCGACGAGCTTCGGCGCCGTCGGGCTCGGCAGCGACACGGGCAACTCGATTCGCGGGCCCTCGTCCCACCAGTCGCTCGCGGGCATCAGATCGACGATGGGTCTGACGAGCCGGGCCGGCGTGATGCCGCTGAACCTTCTGGCCGACATCGCCGGTCCCATGGCGCGCACGGTCGCTGACGCCGTGGCCGTGTTCCAGGTCATTGTGGGGGAGGATCCTGACGACGCGGCGACGGCTGCGTCCCGCGGGCGCGCCCCGGAGAATTACGCCGCGTCTCTCGCCCACGATGGTCTGCGGGGCGCGCGCATCGGGGTTCTGCGCCAGGCGTACGAGCGAGAGACCACCGATCCGGAGATTGTCCAGGTCTTCACGGCCGCGCTCGAGGACCTCCGGCGGGCGGGCGCCGTGATCGTGGACCCGGCCCCGGTCGAGGGGCTCGATCGGATCCGCCGCCAGCAGGGCGCCGGGCCGTGCATGGGGTTCAAGTACGACATCAACCGGTACCTGGCTTCCCACGGGGAAGCCGTTCCCGTGAAGAGCCTGGCCGAGATCGTGAAGTCGAGGCGTTTCCATCCGACGGTGCAGCGGCGGCTCGAACAGGCGCTCGATGGGCCCGAGAACGGTCCGGATTCGGACGCCTGCAAGGCCGAGTTGGCTTACCGGGACGAGGTGCGCGCGGCCGTGACGAAGACGATGGATGCGCTGAAGCTGGATGCGTACGTGTATCCCACGTGGAGCAATCCGCCGCGGCTGATCGGCGATCTCAACACGCCGCACGGCGACAACAGCCAGTTCTTCTCGCCGACGACCGGCTTCCCGTCCATCCAGGTGCCGATGGGGCACACGCGGGGGCTGCTGCCCGCGGGGATCACGTTCTTCGGCCGAGCCTGGTCCGAGTCGACGCTCATCAGGCTCGCGTACGCCTACGAGCAGGCCACGCGGCACCGCCGCCCGCCCCCCTCGACGCCACCGCTGCGATAGGAGGAGCCATGCTGGGCCTGCTCGCGCTCGCGCCCATCGTTGCCGTGGGCATCCTCCTCGTGGGGTTCCGGATGCCCGCGTCACGGGCCATGCCGGCGGCCTACGTGGTGACCGTTCTCATCGCGGCGCTCGTGTGGCGCGTCGGCGCGCTCGGGCTGGCCGCGGCCAGCATTCAGGGGCTCTGGCTGGCGGCGACGCTGCTCTTCATCATCTTCGGCGCGCTGCTGCTGCTCGCGACCCTGACTGCGAGCGGGGCCGTCGCGGTGATCCGCGACGCCTTCACCCGCGTCAGTCCCGACCGCCGCGTGCAGGCGGTCATCGTCGGCTGGCTGTTCGGCAGCTTCATCGAGGGCGCATCAGGCTTCGGCACGCCCGCGGCGCTCGCGGCGCCGCTGATGCTGGCGCTGGGCTTCCCGGCGATGGCGGCCGTGATGGTCGGCCTGGTGATCCAGAGCACGCCCGTGTCGTTCGGCGCCGTCGGCACGCCCATCCTCGTCGGCGTGGCTGGCGGGCTCGACGCCGACCTCGCGCGCGAGTACCTCGCGGGCCAGGGCTGGCAGACGCGCGCGTACCTGGAGCACATCGCCGTGCGGGTGGGCGTCCTGCACGCGGCCGCGGGCACGCTCGTGCCGCTGTTCTTCTGCGCCATGCTGACGAAGTTCTACGGCGCCCGGCGCAGCGTCCGCGAGGGCCTCGAAGCCTGGCCGTTCGCGCTCTTCGCCGCGTTCAGCTTCACGGTGCCGTACCTCCTGTGCGCGGTCTTCCTCGGGCCCGAGTTCCCGTCGCTCGTCGGCGGTGCCGCAGGCATGGCCATCGTCGTCGCGGCGGTGCGCCGAGGGTGGTTCGTGCCGAGCACGGTCTGGGACTTCGCGCCGCGGGCGGAGTGGGAACGCGGGTGGATGGGGAGCATCGAGCCGGCCACGGACGCGCAGCCCGACGGCATGTCGACGATACGGGCGTGGGCACCCTACGGCGTCGTCATGGCGCTGCTGCTCGCCACACGGCTCCCCTGGCTCGGCGTCGGGCGGTGGCTCGCGAGCGTGAACGTCGGCCCGACGAACATTCTGGGCAGCGGGATCGGCCAGCCGTTCCAGATTCTGTACTCCCCCGGCTTCCTGTTCATCGTCGCGTGCGTGGTGACGTACGCGCTGCACCGGATGCGGGCGGCCGACATCCGTCGATCCTGGCGCGTGGCATCCGGCCAGCTGCGGGGCGCGGCCGTGGCCCTCGTGTTCGCGTTGCCGATGGTCCGTGTGTTCATCGAATCGGGGCCGCGCTTCAACACCTCAGGCCTTGAGAGCATGCCGCTGGTGCTGGCGCAGGCCGCCGCGGATCTGGCGGGGCAGGCGTGGCCGCTGTTCGCGCCGTGGATCGGATCGCTCGGGGCGTTCGTGGCGGGGAGCAACACGGTGTCGAACCTGATGTTCGCGCTCTTTCAGTTCGCGACGGCCCTGAAGATCGGCGCCGACCCGGCCGTGGTGGTCGCGGCACAGGCGGTGGGCGGCGCGGCGGGCAACATGATCACGGTCCACAATGTCGTGGCGGCCTCCGCGACCGTGGGCCTGCTCGGCCAGGAAGGCGCGCTCATCCGGAAGACGCTCCTGCCGATGGCGTACTACTGCCTCGTCGCGGGCGCGCTGGCGCTGGCCTGGGCCTCGGCCGGCTGAGCCTGTTGCCGGCGTGACGGAGCGATAATCACTCCCGGAGTGATTTCGCGCATGGGCGGAGCGCAAATCACTCCGGGAGTGATTATCGGGTGTGCTCAGGGCTTCTGCCGGATCGAGTACAGGCGGCCCTGCGTTCGCAGCAGCAGACGATCGCCGACGAGCGCCGGCGTGGCCAGGGCCATCTCGTCGAGATCGTTCACGCCGAGCAGGCGATATTCGTCGCCCGCGGCAACGACGAAGGTCTTGCCCTCCTCGTTCAGACAGAAGACCTTCCCGTCGTAGGCCCAGGGCGACGAGGTGAACGAGACACCGCCTTCGATGCGCGCGCGCCACGTCACGGCGCCCGTCTTGGCGTCCGATCGGCTGAGGATGCCGTTCTCCGTCAGCGAGTAGAAGGCCCCGTCGTAGGCCACCTGGGTGGCGAGATACGTACCCGCGCGGTCCTGCCGCCACGCGACGTGATCGTTCAGCGCGTCACCGGCCTTGGCCGAGAGGTCGCCGCTCGCGCCCGGCTTCACGCCGAACACCCCGCCGCCTTTTCCGCCGTTGACGAGCAGGAGCCCGCCGTACGCGTACGGGCTCGGGATCGGTGACGTGGACATGCCGGC
>CAYZYG010000011.1:50281-63548 GCA_964481395.1 uncultured Vicinamibacterales bacterium | reverse complement strand
CCCGAGTGGTACTCCTGCTTCCACAGCAGCTTCCCGGACTGGAGATCGAGGCAGTACAGGAAGTAGTGGAGCATCACCTCGCCCGGCAGCTCGAAGTCGCGCGCGACGACCCGCGCCTCGACCTCCTTCTCGGGGAGTCCCTGCTTCATCAGCTCGGCGACGTACTCGTTCGAGTATTCCGTGCCGACCTGCGGCTTCTTGGAGTCGCCGTCGCTGACCGCCGCGGTGACGAAGATCTTCCCGCCGCTCACGATCGGCGAGGACCAGCCGAGGCCAGGAATCTCAGCCGTCCACTCGACGTTCTCGGTCTTCGACCAGGTGGCGGGCAACCGGGTCTGGGACACCGGGTTGGACTCGGGGCCCCGGAAGCGCGGCCACTCCGGGACGTCGGCTGGGCGGGCGTGAGGGGCCGCGACGAGCGCGGCGAAGACGAAGGCAGCAGCGAGCAGACGGGAGGAGTGCGTGATCATGACGGGCGCCATCTTACCGCCAAACCGGGTCCAGCGATCCCACGTCGCCCCAGGCGACCCCGGGCACGCAGTCGATGTCATGCACATGCATGTAATACACTCCTCCTCATGCGCACGACCATCGAACTCAAGGACGAGCATCGGGCGCGGCTCCTCGAACTGGCCGCGCGCCGCGGAGAAAAGGGATTCTCTTCGGTTATCGCCGAGGCACTCGACGAACACCTGCGGCGTCTCGACGCCGGCGCGCAGGCCCGCCAGCGTGCGCTCAAGGTCCGTGGTGCCCTCTCGCGACGGGATGCCGAGGATCTTCGTCGAACCGCCGCCGCGCTCCGGGAGTCGTGGCGATGATCGTCGCCGACACCGACGTCCTGATCGACTACTTGAGCGGCCACGATCCCGGCGCAGAACGCATCGCGCTCGAGCTCGAACGGGGTGACCTCGCCACGACGGCGGTGAGCCGGTTCGAACTGCTGTCCGGGGTCCGCACCGCGCGCCAGAAACGGCCCGTGCGCGACCTCCTCGACGCGATCGACACGCTGCCCGTCGACCGGGCGGCGGCCGACGCGGCGGCCGCCATCCGGCGCACCCTCGAACGTGCGGGCACGCCGATCGGCATGGGCGACAGTCTGATCGCCGGCATCGTCAAGACGCGTCGAGGACTCCTGCTGACGAGAGAACGGCGGCACTTCGACAAGGTCGACGGGCTTTCCCTCTCCCTGCTGGCGCAGTAGGTCCTCAGTCCTTCGATGCGCAAGTATGGCGACGTATTTGCGCCCTCATCCCTCGGCGTTGCTCGGGATGACCCTGAGCCAGTCGAGGGTCAGGACTGAGTGGTGAGGGAGCAACTGCGGCCATCGACCGCGCACGTGATACGAGGCCGTACTTGCGAATCGAACCACTTAGCCGGTGGGAGCCAGGTCTGCGTGGTAGACTCCATCTGCAACCCGACAGCATGCCGGTGCGAACGGAGTCGCGCCTGTGCGCCCGCGCCCGAGGAGCCCCCATGAGCGACCGCGTGAATGCCGTCCAGGATACCGGTGAAGCGCTTGGCCGAGACGATGCCGGGCGAACTGCTGGCGCGACGCTGCAGCGTCTGAAGACCACCATCGGGCGGCCGTCGATCCAGCCGCTGGCTTTTGTCGTGACCAAGCTCGCCATCGTGCCTCCGCACGTCTTCCTGTTTGGGTGGGCTGTCCGGATGAGCCAGTTGCCATCCGGACGGACGCTCGTCGGGGCGGTCCTCGCCGGGATTGGCGAGCTGCTCATGGTGGTGGCCATCCATGAACTCGGGCGATCGACACGGATCGGCCTGCCGCGCGAAGCCACCGACCTCAAGACGCACGGGCTCTATCGGTTCAGCCGCAATCCCATCTACCTCGGGTTGTTCCTCGCGGGCATTGGATCGTGCCTGCTCGTGCCGCATTGGTTCAACCTGCTGTCGACCGTGATCATGATGGCTGGTCACCATCGGATCGTGATCGCGGAGGAGCGGTTCCTCGAAGACCGGTTCGGGCAGGCGTGGCGGGACTACCGGGCGCGGGTGCGGCGCTACCTCTGACGGTCGCACGGATTCGGTGACAAGGGCTGAACTTGTCCTGCCGGGTCAACCACCGCCCGCAGGATGCTCCGGGCTACCGGATCAACGTCCGGCCGCGCTCGGTGAGCACGCGGCCCGCCGAGGTGATCCGCACGGCGTCGAGCTGGAGCAGGAAGGGTTCGATCAGGCGCTCAACCTCTTCGCGGCCGACTGGCAGCAGCGATGCCAGCGCCGCCTGTCCTCGCGGCCCGTCCCGCAGGGCGCGCAGGTAGCGCCGGTCGTTCTCGCCCAGGCCGTTTTCGTCGACGCCCCACTGTTCGGCCGAGATGCGTGTCAGCCCCTCGCTGGTGAGCGGGTACATGGACGGATTGAACTCGTGCCGTGTCAGCACCTCGCGCGCGCGTTCGATGGCGAGACGCGGGGTCAGCCGACCCGTGCGAGCCAGCGCCGTCAGAAAGCCGGCGTCCGGCCGTCCGGCCTCGAACAGCGGCGCGATCAGGTCGGCGACTTCGTCTTCCGTGTAGGGCTCCAGGTCGATCGTGCGGAAGCGTGAGAGAAACGGCCCGGCCAGCTTTCCGCGGTCGGTCGTCGCGCCCAGGATGGTCGCGGCAGAGAAGTCGCCCACCGCCGCCGAGCCGACCGCGCGGCGCTCGCCCGGTTCGAGCAGCGTCAGGAACGCATCCGCGCGCTTGCGCAGTTCGTGAATCTCATCGAGGAACAGGACGAACGGCGGATAGCGACGCACGGGGCGTCCCGTGTCACGGCCGACCTCCGTCGCCTCGACTCCCGCGTCGGCGAGCGTCCGGTCGATCGTGTCCATCAGCGCGTCCACACTCGGCGCCTGGCCCGCCGGCAGGTTGACGAACGGTAGACGCAAGGTCCGGGCCACGCGACGCGCCAGCTCCGTCTTGCCGAGGCCCGCCGGGCCGCAGAACATCAGATTGACCGGCATTTCCGGCGGCACGCCCTTCCGCAGCGCGAGCGTGCACTCGATCTTCAGCCGGCGCACGGCCGCGTGGTTCCCCACGAATCCGCGGAATCCCTCGTCGACCTCCGGGGGGAACTCCGACGCGGGCGCCTGAATCTCGACGGCGGGATCCGCTCCCGGCTCGAGCACCGCTTCGGGCCTCGCCCGGTAGACCTGCAACTCGCCGGCGGTGACGTCGACTTTCCGGGCTTCCTGAATCAGCCGCACGTACATCAGCACCTGGGCGATCTGAATCTCGAGTTCACCCTGACCGCCGAATTTGAACTCGCACAGCGTGATGTGCCCGCGCGTCTGATCGAACAGGATCGCGTCCGGACGCCCGCGCACGTGGAGCCGGCGGCCACCGATGGTCACGACAGCCTCGAGATCGCCCTCCGTGTCCAGGAAGAAGACACGAGGATCGAACCAGGTGCCGGCAGAGGCGCCGATGCGCCGGCTGATGTCGCGGACCCAGAGCTTGAGCGATTCGACAGCCAGGTCGCACGCTTCGCGGCCCTGCGCTTGCTCCAGCATCGGCAGACTCTGCACCTGTCCGAGCAGCACCGCGTCGAAGACCGAGGTCCACAGCAGCCGCGCGCGCTCGTCGTCTCCGAGGGTAGCGGCGTGGCGGACGACCTTGGCCCCCGTGCGGCGGAAGTACTTCGTGCTCGTGTGGATCCACCGGTGCAGCAGTTCTCCGACCTGCCGAGGGACGGCCTCGCCCCCCGAAATCTGAGGCACGAGCGTCGATGCGGATCCCCGGTAGTGCGGCAGCGCGACCTTCAGGATCTCTTTGGCTTCCGATACGCTCACCGACGTCGTGCCGCGGTAGCTGGCGCGGGGCGGATGGGCGTCGAGGTGATCGAGCAGGGCCGTCCAGATGGATCGCTCGAGGGCGGCGACCTCGTCCGGACCCAGCACGAGCGGCGTCATCTCCATCCGCAGCACGCTACTCTCCCGCCCAGATGAGGATGTGGACATCCGCGTCCTGAAGGATGTCGTGCGGGTGGCAGGTCAGGCTGCTCGCGAGCGGCTCCTGCGCGATCAGCCGCCGGAGACGACGAGGCGCGACATTCACGCGTTCGGTACGCAGGATCTCGCGGCGGAGGCGATCGAGGACCAGCCACCGTTCGCGCCGCATGATGGCCGACACGGCCGTCGCGAGGCGCTCGTCGGGCGGATCGTCGGGACCGTTATCGATATCGCGGAACGCGCGCGCGCGGCCAGACCGACGCGGTTCGACCGGCGGGCCCTCGCGCACCTCCGCCGGCTGGGCAGCGCGCTCGAATCGCGCGGATGGCGTGACCGTCTGCGGCGCCGGAGCGGCGATGGCGTCCATCACCGCGACGACCAGTGGATGCTCGCGGACTCGCGCGATTCGTCCCAACGCCCGGACGATCGCTTCCCGCTCCGGTCTCGGACTCGCCTGCACGTCGTCGAAGTTCCCCTCGCGCATGTCGGCCAGCACCTGACCGAGAGCGTAGGCGTCCGCGACGTTGGGACGGGGCAGGTGCAGGAACGTCCGCGTCGTGCGAAACTCGGCCAGGCGACGCAGCGTCACCGGGCCAGCCACCGGCACCGCGCCGTCCCGGACCATGATGACGGGCGCGGGCAACGGCAGGACGGTCTTCAGAAAGTCGGGGAACTGCCGACCTTGCTGCACGTGATGACCAACGAGCCGCAGCGTTGTGCCGTCGATCGACAGGACGGTGTCCGTACCCCGGAATCGGCGTTGCCCTTCGAGTGGTCCGACGGCCCGCGCGAAGGCCCTTCCATCAGCAGCAGCGACGACCTCGACGAGCTCCGCCAGCCGATCGGCCAGGACTGCCTGGTCCACGGTCATCTCGGCCGCATCGATCGCGGCGAAAGCCTGCTCGAGATCGTGCTCGACGACGTCCTGCAGAGATGGGACGGCTGGCCGGCCGGCCTCCACGCCCACGCAAGCCGACTTGTACCGATCCCTGGCGGCGTTGATCACCCGCCGCGGGAACTCGCTTTCGGTTCCGGCGATCCCGTCGACGTCTGCCGCGGTCATCGGAAACAGCCCGTCGCCAATGCCGTCGGTGTGCCGCCGGGCGACGAGCGCGGCCGAGGCCAGGCGTACCGTCACCAGGTCGCGCTTCTGATCCGGGAGGATCGGCTGCAGTTCCAGCGTCGTATCCGGCGCGTCCAGGAACCGATCGATGAACGGCCGGCTGAGCTGCGCCCGCCACACATCGAGCATTTCGCGCGTCAGACCGACGACGATGAACCAGCCGCGGCTGCTGTCGTGGAGCGCGATGAGCAGGCGTTCGAACTCGGCAATCTGATCGCGCGACTGCATCTGATCGAGCTGGTCGAGCACGAGCACGATGGGCGCGGCGGCGATGCGCGCGAGCTGGCCGAGGATCAGGAGCGTGTCGAGGATGCGTTCGTTGGGGCCACCCTGCCTGAGAATCCCGAGGTCCTCGTCTGTGAGATTCGTGGCGCCCGACAGCCAGGCGAGCGCGGCGTCCTCCTTGTCCGGGTCGAGGACGTCGAAGAGCACCGGCAGCAGCATCGGGTCCCAGTGGCCTGCGGTCGTCAGGCGTTCGCGCAGCGTGCGCAGGTACTTCTGCTGGGCGGTGCGGGTCACGCCCTGCCAGTAGGCGTGCAGTTGATCGAGGTCGGCGCCCTGCGCCCCACCGCCGCTCAGGACGAGCGTGTACAGCAGGCCCTGGATCTGCGAGTAAGGCGTGCCGATGCGTCGTCGCATGCCGGAGACCACGCGCTGGAGCACCCAGGCTTCGATGGCGGAGGGCCGGGTCGGCGGGTTGGCGGCGAAGGCGAAGATCTCGCCGTGCGTGAGACGGCGGCGCAACCGGCCGAACAGGTGTGACTTGCCCGAACCTGCGCCTCCCACGACGAACTGGACCTTGGTGGCATCGGTCGTGCCGCCCGCCAGTTCTTCGAGGTTCTGCTGGAGCGCGGCCGACTGCCGATCGTGAATGCTCCCGACATCGGGGAACTCCGCGTCGGCCCGCCAGAACGCCTCCTCCGGGACCGCGTTCGAGAAGAACGGGTTGAGGTGGAGGTAGTCGCGGCGGTCGGGCATGACCGTGCTCAGCCGAGGACCGTCCAGTAGTAGGCGCGGTAGCCTGCCTGGGTCATGGGCAGGACGCGCGTCTCGGCTTCCGGGAGCCGACCCTCGTGGTCGTGGGGCGTGAGTCCGACCGCCGCGCGAGCGGCCATCGCCAGCAGATGCCGATGGAACCGTTCGAGGTCGGGGCGACGGGCCTGCGCGGTGCACCACGTTTCGTAGCGCTTCCAGGTCCAGGGGATGGGTACCGAGCGAAGCCCGCCCAGAGCCGGCAAATCCGCCGCGTGCCACTCGATGAGCTGCGCCTCGCTCAGCGACTCATCCAGGACTGGCGCTGCGGGCGATGAGGGCGCGGCCGGCGTCTCGGGCCGAGAAGGCGAGCCGTCCAGAAGAGCCAGGGCCGATGCCAGCGACAGCGGCACCGCGCGCAGCGTGTTCATCGTCTCGATGATGGACGTGAGCTGGGTGAGCTGACGAGCGGTCAGAAAGCGCGTCGGCTGGACGTGTCCGCCCGCGACCAGTGCCGCGATCGCCTCGTCGAAGAACGGATCGTAGGCTTTGCCGATTGCCTTGCGCAGCGTTCGGGTCGTCAGCCGATCTTCGCCGGCGAGGGCCTCTCGCAGGCGTTCGGCGGCGTACTCTTCGGCGGGCAGGCGGTGGAAGAGCGGGGCGCCACCGGCCTTGGCCGGCGGGTGGCGGTGCAGCGTGCCCCTGTCGGCCAGTTCGGCGAGCGCGGCCTCGACCGCCGGCTTCTTCACCTTCGGCAGCGTCGCCTTGACCGCCTTCACGGCCGCCGCGACCGTGAGCGGCAGGGTAGACGATTCCACGGCCTCTCGAACTGCGGAGCGAACGTCGGACACATCGAACAGCGTCGGCATCGGTGCGGGCAAGCGTACACCGAGTTCGCGCCGGCCTCAACCAGTGCGGCCGGCCAGGTCCTGCTGGATGCTACAATGGCGCCGGGTAGCTGCATGGCTGGAACAGTCCAGAACGGCGTCGTTGTCGGCCGTCACGAGCGTGCTGCCGAGGTTGCCGCCGGAGCCATCGTCGAGCTCTACGGTCGGCGTCTGGTGTCGCTCGCGCTCTTCGGGTCAGCGGCTCGCGGGACGACCCGACCCGACTCCGATATCGACCTCTTCATCGTCGCCACCGACCTCCCCCGGGGCCGCGTTGCCCGGGTCGCTGAATTCCAGCCCGTCGAACAGCGAGTCTGCGAGGCGCTTCCCGACGCGCCGTACCTGTCGCCGGTGATCAAGACGCCCGAGGAATTGTCCGCGGGAACGCCGCTGCTGTTCGACATGACCGAGGACGCACGGATTATCGTGGATCGGGACGGGGCTCTAGCCGCGCGTCTCGCCCGTCTGGCGACGCGCATGCGCGAACTGGGCTCGCGCCGCATCTGGCGTGACGGGGTATCGTACTGGGACCTCAAGCCGGACTACCGTCCCGGTGAGGTGTTCGAGATCCTGTAGGGCCGACCGCGATTGGCGGTGAACGTTGACCGGGTCCGGCCGAATTCGTTACGATAAAAGGTCTGCCGGTTCGGCCCCTGGCCCTGCTGGCGCGCGTCCTGCCAATGTTCCTCAGTAGCTCAATGGCAGAGCATCCGGCTGTTAACCGGAGGGTTGCTGGTTCGAGTCCAGCCTGAGGAGCCAATCCCTCGCCTTCGCTCGGTCTCGGCTCCTTAGCCTGTCTTCAGGCTTCGACCGGCTCGCGCTGCTCGCCGCTCTCGGCACGAGTCCCGCAGCACACTCGCCTTCGCTCGGTCTCGGCTCCTCAGCCTGTCTTCAGGCTTCGCCCGACTCGCTCCGCTCAGTGTGAACGGGAGATTCGAGGGGGGCCTGGTGCGGGCGTCTGGGTGCTGCAAGCGGAGTTTGATGCGATACTAGCCGCATCGCGCCGTGGACACGCAACTGACCAACACGCCGCTACTCGACGTCCTCACGCCCTTGGGGTTTCGTGTGCGGTGTTCGACCGCCTACTGGGACGTGATCGTGTCCATCAAGCATCCGGCGATGCGCGATCGACTGGACGATGTGCGACGAACACTCGAGCAGCCAGACGAGATCCGGCGAAGCGTTCGCGACCCCGATGTGCTCTTGTTCCATCGTCACGTGCCCCCGCGCTGGGTATGCGCGGTGGCCAGGAGGAACGATGAAACCGGGCACCTGATTACGGCCTACCCGGCCGACAAGATCAAACAGGGTGACGTGATATGGACAAAGTAAGGGTCTACTACGACGCGTTCGCAAGAACCCTGACGGTCTGGCTGGGCGATCCAGCGACCGAGCACGTGGCAGAGGAAGCCGACGATGACACGGTGTTCATGAAGGACGCCACCGGCCAGATTATCGGGTTCGAGAAACTCAACGTCGCGCTGGCCCCCGGTTCTCGCGGCCTGACGGTCGAATTAGTGAACACCCCCGCGGCGTAACGTGTCCGGCCAGCGCCCTGCTGAACGACGACACGGCCATAGAGGATCACCCCGACGACACGCCCTGGCCAAGTCGGTTGACCCGTGGCTGGGTTGAGCAGCGGCCGCTTCACGTGGTTTCGGCGATGACACCTGGTGAAGCTGGGAATCCGGCTTCGTTCCGTGCGGATCATCTTCGGTGGGAACCCCGGCGCATCGCTTCGGGTAGCGTGCCTCAATGAACTCACCCACGGGCACATTCCACCGCTCCTGTGGCCCCGGGCGTAGACCGGGGATTCTCTTCGGATTCATGCCGAGGGCTCGCGCCCTCTCGATCTGGCGCGCCGTGAGCCGGCACGTCTTCCGTGCTGCCCTAGACGCCTCGGCATCGCGCGCGCGCTTCTTGGTCAGGCAGCCGCCACTTCGTGGGGATCTGGAGGAACCGGACTCTGACCGTGCCGTGGTTCCTCGCCTCGGACCCGTGACAGAATACGTCAGCTGCCACCGACCCCCTCTCTTGTCCCCACTCCGGACCGGGCCGCCTGTCTTCATCAAGGGATAGGCACGGTTGCTGACCGTTGTGTTCGCAGGAGTCCCGATGCGCATCGCCTTCTCAGCTCTGATTGCCATCCACGCCCTGATCCACCTGATGGGCGTCGCCAAGGCGTTCGGACTCGCGCCGCTCGAACAGCTGAAGCAGCCGATCTCGCCCCAGTTGGGCGTCGTCTGGCTCGCGGCCGCGGTGCTGCTCCTCGCCGCCGTCGCACTACTCCTCGTCGCGCCCCGGTGGTTCTGGCTTGTCGGCCTCGCGGGTCTGGTGGCCTCGCAGATTGTCATCTTCGGCACGATCGTCAACGTCGTCCTGCTGGCAGCCGTGGTGTACGGGGCCTTCGCCTGGGGGCCGTTCGGCCTCCGCGCGGAATACGAGCGACCGGTCGGCGCCGGCCTCGCGGAAACGGCACGTCACAGCCCGCCGCCGCGCATCACCGAAGCGGACCTCGCGGCGCTGCCGTCTCAAGTCCAGCGCTACCTTCGCTTCGCGGGGGTCGTCGGCACGCCGCGGGTCCAGGGTTTCCGCGCCCGGCTGACCGGACGCATCCGGGGATCGGCCACGGCGCCGTGGATGCCGTTCGTCGCCGAGCAGCACAACTTCTTCGACCCGCCCCGGCGCTACTTCTGGATGGAGGCGACTCGCGGCGGGCTGCCGGTGGACGGCCTGCACGCCTACGGCGCGACCACGGCGAGCATGCGGGTCCGGCTCGTGTCACTCCTGCCGGTCGTCGACCTGGGCGGGGCCGAGATGATGCGGACGGAGACGGTCACGATCCTCAACGACATGTGCCTCTTCGCACCCGGGAGCCTGATCGATCCGTCGATCCGTTGGCGTGAGCTCGACACCCGCAGCGTGGAGGCGACCTATACCAACGGCCCTCACACCATCCGCGCGGTGCTGGTGTTCGACGATTCCGGCGCCCTCGTCGACTTCTGGTCCGACGACCGCCCGGCGCTCGCCGAGGACGGGAAGACCATGCTCCCGCAACGCTGGTCCACGCCGGTCCGAGACCATCGGGCGATGGGACCCTACCGGCTCGCCACGCGCGGTGAGGCGCGCTACGCCGCGCCAGACGGCGAGTACCCGTACATCGAGATCAATGTGACCGAAGTGAGTACGGATATCTGGTCGGAGCAGAACCGACAGCGCTGATCGCGCTGGCCCAGCCAGGCGTTGTCGGCTGGCGGTGTTGTGGCACGCGGCCGTGCACCTGACGCCTTTCCCCGCAGAAATGTCACGACGCAGCAGGGAAAGGTCGTCCGGCGCGAGGCGGATTGACGGGCACTCCCGCGCCCGCGCGATGCCTACTTCAGCGACGCCATGTCGATCGAGAAGCGGTACTTGATGTCGGAGCGCATCAGCCGCTCGTAGGCGGTATTGATGTACGCAGCCGGAATGACCTCGACGTCGGCCGTAATGCCGTGAGCGCCGCAGAAGTCGAGCATCTCCTGCGTTTCGGCGATCCCTCCGATGAGCGACCCGGAGACGCTGCGCCGCCCGAACAGCAGCGCCATGCCGGACAGCGCCAACGGCGTCTGCGGCGCGCCGACGAGCGTGAGTTGGCCGTCACGGCGCAGCAGCCAGAGATAGGCGTTGATGTCGTGATCGCTCGACACGGTGTCGAGGATGAAATCGAAACTGCCGGTGTGCTTCTGAAACGCGTTGGCGTCTCGCGACAGGACCACCTCGTCCGCGCCAAGTCGAAGCGCATCGTCCTTCTTGGACGCCGACGTCGTGAACACGACGACGTGCGCCCCGAGCGCGTGGGCGAACTTCACGCCCATGTGGCCCAGGCCTCCCAGGCCGACGACGCCGACCTTCGTGCCGGCAGTCACGCCCGCGCGCCGGACGGGCGAGTACGTGGTGATGCCCGCGCACAGGAGCGGTGCGGCGCCGGCGGGATTCAGGCTGTCCGGGACGCGCACCACGAATCGCTCGTTGACGATCACGCTGTCCGAGTACCCGCCGTAGGTGACGCCGCCGAGGTGCTTGTCCGGCGAGTTGTACGTGAAGGTCGCGTTCGCGCAGAACTGCTCGAGGTGCGCCTGGCACTCCGGACAGGTGCCGTCGGAATCCACCAGACAGCCGACGCCTACGAGGTCGCCCGGCGTGAAGGAGGAGACCGCCGACCCGACATGCGACACGCGTCCGACGATCTCGTGGCCCGGCACGCACGGGTAGACCGTGGGCATGTAATCGCTCCACTCGTTGCGTACCTGGTGGAGGTCCGAGTGGCAGATCCCGCAGAAGAGAATCTGAATCCGGATGTCGTGAGGCGTCAGGTCACGCCGTGAGATGGTCGTCGGGGCGAGGGGTGAAGTCGCGCTGGCGGCTGAATAGGCTCGCGCGCTGTACATAGTCGATACGTACTCCCATTACGGACTCGGACAATCGGGCAGCGCGTCGGTCGGTCAGAGACCCAGATGTCCGGCATGCCCGTCATCTACCAGCATAACGGCGGACTGGCGTTCTTGCGTAGGCCGGGATGGACTTCCGTCCTTGCAGCGGCGATCCTAATCGCATGGCTGTACCGGACGACGACCTCTCGCGGGCGGCCTATGCCGTGGCGGACGAGTTTCGGATGGGGCGTCTCGGGCATCTCACAGTGCGCGCTTGGGCTGACACGTGGAAGCGCCTGGTCCGTGAACTCGCCGTGCGCTGCCCGGGCCACACCGACACCGAGTACGAAGCAGCGCTGGACCGCGGATTCGTCGATTCTCGGTGAGGCGTCTCGCCCAGGACCGCACGATGCGCATCCTGCACGTCGCCGACCGGTTGAGCACACACGGCGGGGCGTACGTCCACATGCTCGCCGTCATCGGTGAACTGTCGCACGAGCACGACGTGACCCTGGCCGTCGGCCGGTGCGAGGATGGCGAGCCCCCCTGTCCGGTCGTCGTCTGTCCCGGGCTCGATGCGCGCGACGACGAGCCGGTGTCCGCGTGGGCCGACCTCGCCGCGTCGGGCGGATTCGACCTCGTCCACGTCCACAACGTGATGAACCCCGCGGTCCTGCGCCGGGCTGCCCAGACCGGTCCCGCCGTCGTCACCGTCCAGGACCACCGCTTCTTCTGCCCGGGCCGCGGCAAGTGGCACCGCGACGGGACGGTCTGCCGCGAGGCCTTCTCCGAGTCGGTCTGCGCCACCTGCTTCGACGATGAACCCTACTTCCGCGAGATCCTGGCGTTGACCCAGGCGCGCTGCGAGGCGCTGCGGCGCCTGCCGGTGATCGTGCTCTCCGACTACATGCGGTCGGAACTTGCGCAGGCCGGATTCGATCCACATCGGGTGCACGTCATCCCGCCGTTCGTTGACAGGCTCGACGGACACGCCGCACCGGATGGCCCTCCTTGCGTGGCGTTCGTCGGCCGCCTGGCGGACGCGAAGGGCGCTCCCGACGCGATAGAGGCCTGGCGCCTGTCGGGCATCGACCTGCCCCTCGTGTTCGCCGGCAGTGGGCCGCTCAGGGCCGACATCGAGCGCGAGGGATTCGAGGTGACGGGCTGGCTGGACCGCGCGCGGCTGTGTTCACTCTATCGACGTGCGAGGGCGGTCCTGCTGCCGTCCCGCTGGCAGGAGCCCTTCGGCATCGTCGGTGTGGAGGCGCAGGCGATGGGCATCCCGGTCGTCACGTGGGAGAGCGGCGGTGTGGCGGAGTGGCACCGGGGAACGCGCGTGGCGTGGGGTGACGTGGAGGGCCTGGCGCGCGCCCTGCGCGCGGCCGTCGTGCGAAGCGCCGCCGCCACGCCGGGACCGGATCGCCGTTCGATGATGGATCGGCTGGTCCGCATCTACGAAGAGGCGATGGCCCGGACTCCCGCGGCGGACCTGTAGTCTGACGGTCGTCGTGAAGATTGGTGCCCGGAGGCGTCCGCTTGTGTCGAGCATCAGGACGCGCAGGCGGAGGTCACGTCAGCTTCCTCCCACCTTGCGCGGCAGGCGCGTGCGGGGAATGAACCCGCGGGCGGTCGATGCCTTCCAGGGCTGCTGCGTCTGGTGCTTGGGCGCGCGTGGCGGCTTCACGGTCTCGGCTTCAGGAGGCTGAGACGCCTGCTCCTCTTGCGCCTTCACCCGGGCGGCCGCTTCGGCGGCCTCGTCGTTCGGCAGGCAGCAGTGCTTGTACTTGCGGCCTGATCCGCAGGAACAGGGCTCGTTGCGCCCGGGTTTCGCGCCAGTCGGAGGAGTCATATCCGTCAGTGTACCGTACGCGGCGTGAGCGGATCCCGCTCACCTTGATCTCCACTCCCGACGATGGCATCGTCGTCCTCC
>CAYZYG010000011.1:18834-50181 GCA_964481395.1 uncultured Vicinamibacterales bacterium | reverse complement strand
GTATGGCAGATTCTGCAGAGTCCATCCGGAACCCGAGCCGCTGCGGGGCAGGATCCTCGCGGAATCCGGCGAGATCGCGGAATCGGGGGTCGGTGGTCGGGCTGCGGCACGAGACTGGCAACCGTAGGGACCATGACCAAGACGCAGCATCAGCAAGTTCTCGACGCGATTGGCAAGGTCCAGACCGGTCTGGACGCGCTCCGGACGGACGTGGCAAACATCGCCGTCAATGTGTGGCTGCGATTCGACCGGATTGATGATCGGTTCAAGAGTGTCGACGAGCGCTTCGACAAGGTGGAGGGGCGCCTCGGTAAGGTGGAGGGGCGCCTCGGTAAGGTGGAGGGGCGCCTCGGTACCCTCGAGCGCAAGGTCGACGACCACTACGAGTCGCTCGTGGGGCACATGCACCGTATCTACGGCGAAGTGACGGGGCGGCTCGGCGAGATCGAATCGAAGTGCCCCCTCTGTTCTGGCTCGGCGGCAAGTCCGCCGCCGGCGTGAGCATCCTCGATTATCTCGGGCTTTCGCCGGGTTCCGAGCGTTACACCTGCATCGCCGACGCCCTCGCGCCGGCGGCCCCGTCTCCGGGGCCCCGGTAGGCCTCGCGAAGGCCGCGAGCACGTTCCGAAGCGAACGCGAGGGCCCCTGTTGCGGCGCTGCGCCGCTGCGCACCTCATATTGTGCGAGAAGCGGGCGACGACGGCCCGCATCGGTCAAGACGAGGTGAGGCATGTCCACGCGGACCCTGGATCAGCGTTTGGGACTGTGCATCGTGGCAGCCGTGTGCGCCACACAGATCGGAACGTTCCTGACCCTGCCCGGTACGGGAGAACGGTTCAGAGCCCTGGGCGCCATCTTTGCGGGCGGACGGACGCCGGGCCCGCCGCCCCCGGGGGGAACGGATGGTCCCGAACGGGTCACGTCGGTCACCGTACCGGAAGGGGACGGCACGCCGGTCATGACGGACGGGATCTTCAGCCCGGGCGAGTGGGACGATGCGCGGCGGATCGCGCTGAGCGCCACGGCGGCCCTCTACCTGAAACAGCACCGTGGCGTCGTCTTCCTGGGCATCAAGGGCGAGGGAGGAATCGGCCCCTCAGACCTGTGTCTCTCGGCGGCCGGTGGTCCGATCTGGAAACTCCACGTCTCGGCTCAGCTTGCGGAGGCGATCCTGCCCAAGGAGGGCTCAGAGCCGGCCCCGCGCTTCGGGCTCACGACCGACTGGTACGCGAACGAACTGCGGCGCGATATGGCGGAGGCTGAGCGTCTCAAACAGGCCGGAATGACGCCCATCGAGATCATCCAGGCCACCTCGTACCCGTCGGACGGGATTGAGTTCGCCATTCGGCGTTCGAAGCTGCCGGGTGATGTCTGGCTGATGCGCCTCTGGGCCTCGAGCATGGTCGGCGGCAAGCCCGGGATGCTCCTGTACCCGCCAGACACGGACGAGCGGGCCACGAAGGGGTGGCTCGAACTCCGCCTGCGCTGATCTTCCGGGCGTCTCGTCGACGTCCGACCACCTCGCCCTTTCCGGTGTCGTATAGTACTGGCGCCCTCGAGGACCGCCATGGCACCGGACCAGCCGCCCGACACCTCCCGCCTCGATCCGTTTCGCGTGGGCGATTGGCTCGCGGAGCCGAAAGCCTGCCGCATCTCGAGAGGCGACGCCAACGTCAAGCTCCGGCCCCAGTTGATGGATCTGCTGGTGTGCCTCGCCCGCCGGCCGGGCGACATCGTTCTCAGGGAGGAGATTTTCGCCGAGGTGTGGCCTGGCCAGTACGTGGCCGAGTCGGGCCTGTCCCGTTGCGTCGCCGAACTGCGGCAGAACCTTCAGGACGACGCGCAGCACCCCACGTACGTGGAGACCATCCCGAAACGCGGCTACCGGTTGCTGGCTCCGGTGGTCAGGGTCGCCGTCCCGCCTGTCTCCGAGTCGATACCGGGCGGGGCCGTCCAGGCACCTGCGGAGCCTCAGCCTGGGGGCCCTGGGCTCGAGTCCGACGGCGCGGGTGCGGCCGCCGTCACGCACACCGAGGTGACGGCTCACCGCGCCGCGTCTCCCGTCCGCCGGGCGGTCGTCTGGGGCTTCCTGGCGGTGGCGCTGGTCGCGGTGGTCGTGATTGGCCTGGTCATGGTGATGCGGACGCCCGTCAGCGCGCTGACCGAGCGTGACACCGTGCTGCTCGCGGACACGCGGAACGACACGGGTGACGAGGTCTTCGACGACACGCTTCGGCTCGCCCTTGGGGTCAATCTCGGGCAGGCGCCGTTCCTGCGGATTCTGCCCGACGATCTCGTGCGGAGTGCGGTCCTGCGCGCGGGACGGCAGCCGGGCGAGCGTGTGACCGGCACGCTGGCACTCGACCTCTGTCGGCGGGAAGGGGCAGCCGCGGTGCTCATGCCGTCGATCGCGCCCGTCGGGTCGCGCTACGCCGTCGGCATCGAGGCCATCGCATGCGGCAGCGGGGAGGAGATCGGGCGGGCGCTGGAGACGGCGCGCGACAAGGAGCGGGTCCTCGACGCCCTCGAAAGCGCGGCCAACAGGATCCGCCGGAGGCTGGGCGAGTCGCGCGAGTCGCTTCGCCAGCACAGCGTGCCGCTCGTGCGCGCCACGACGCCCTCGCTCGAGGCGCTCCAGGCCCTCACGCTCGGCGACTACTATCGGGATCACGCGAAGCCCGCGGACGCGCTCGCGATGTACCGGCAGGCCACCGAGCTCGATCCGAACTTCGCGCTGGCGTGGGCGAGGCGCGGTGCGGCCGCCAGCAACCTCGAAGTCACCGCCGAGGTGATTCCCGCGTTCCGCCGGGCCTACGAGCTGCGCGATCGGGTCACGGCCCCGGAGCGGTTCTACATCTCTGCCGGCTACTACCGCATGGTCGAGGGCGATCCGGACCGGACCATCGACGTCTATCGGGCATGGAAGCAGATGTACCCCGGATCGCCGATTCCTCCGACCAACCTGGCCTCGACGCTGACGGGATGGCTGGGGCACTACGAACAGGCACTTCCGGAGGCCCGTGAGGCCGTGCGCCTCGCGCCGTACAGCTCGCTCGCATCAGTGAATCTCGTCGTGGCCAGCCTCGGCGTGGGAGATGTCGCGGGTGCACGCGCGGCTGTCGCCGAGGCCGCGTCGCGGGGTCAGGACGATCTGAACGCGCACCAGCATCGGGTGTTCTTCGCCCTGCTCGATGGCGACGCGGCCGCGCTCGAGCGGGAGACCCGCTGGGCGTCGACCAGTCCGGCGGCGAGACTCTGGGTCCTGCGCGCCCGGGCGGGCCATGCCTGGGCCACCGGTCGACTGCGGGAGGCGCGCCGGCTGTCGGCGGAGGTCGTGGCTCTGGCCGCCCAGTCGGCGTCGGTCGACGCGCTTGCCGACGTGCACTTCACCCTCGGTGAGGCCGAGGCGCTGCTGGGAGACCCCCTGAACGCAAGGCGTGCCCTCGAAGACAGCCTCGCCCTCGAGGCAGACGCGGTCATTCGCGTCCAGTCGGGGATCATGCTTCTGTTCCTCGGCCACGCGACAGAGGCCCGGAACGTCCTGGCGGCCATCCAGAACCAGTCGCCTGCGAACCCGAGGGTCCGGCGGGTCTGGATGCCCAACGCCCTGGCACTGGACGAGGCGTTCCGGGGACGTACCGAAGAGGCGAGTCGCTTCCTGCAACCGGCACTGCGCTTCGAGCGGGGCCACGGGTTCAACCTCGTCCCGATTGGCGTGCGGGCCCTCATCGAACAGACGACAGGCCATCCCGACCGCGCAGCGGAGGCGTTCGGCGAGTTGATCCGCCTTCGCGGCCCGCACGTGGTGTCGCGGTGGGTCCCCTTCGCGCGCCTGCGTCTCGCGCGCGCCTTGCGCGACGCCGGGGACTCGGCCGGAAGCCTCGCCGCCTACGATGCGTTCCTCGCATCCTGGAAGGACGCGGATCCGGACGCCCCGCTCCTCCTCGCGGCGAAACGCGAACGCGCGGCGCTGGCCGCGACACGCTGACATTCGCTCCGCCTCGCCGGTCGTCGAAGAATCGAGGACCATGACAGCGAACACCGAGGCTCTTCTGCGCAACTCGCGACGCTGACCGGCGTCTCACGTGGTGTCGTCGGAGGACACCACGATGCGCACCGCCCTGGTCGGCCTTTCCGTCTTCTTCGGCGTCGTCGTCCATGCGGCTGCGGCAGCACCGCCGCGCCCCCTGCCGTGGTCGCACGTCCGGCCGCTGGGCGCGAGTTCGGCGAGGCTCGTCGCGGAGGCGGCCGCCAGGTCGCCCACCGTGACTGCGCTGCTGGACAGCCTCGAACAGACCGATGTGTTCGTGTACGTGAAGGACAGCATCGACGAGGCGAGCCACACCCGGGCCTTCGTGAGGTTCGTGGGACTCACGCCGGGCCGCCGCTACCTCCTGATTCAGATCGACCGGTGGCGCGTCATGCCGATCCAGTGCACGGCCTGGCTCGCGCATGAGCTGCAGCATGCGCTGGAAGTGGCGTCGGCTCCCGAGGTGATCGACGCCGCGAGTCTGGCGCGCCTGTACCAGCGGATCGGGTACCAGAGCGGGCCGGGCCGGTTCGAAAGCGACCTCGCGCGGGCTGTCGGCCAGCGGGTCCTCGACGAGCTCGCGGGCCTCGTTCCTCGCCGGTAGGGAATTCCGAAGTCAGCCGTAGGGAGCCGATCGCATGCGGCCGCGTCTACACCATCGGCGACGGACGCAGCCGTTGCCGGCACCGGCGCGAGTGCCCTGGAACCGTGGTGCCTTGCAGACGTCCCGGAGCGCGGCACCCGGCTGGCCAGGCGCGACGACTGAGCATACTCCCGGTATGTGAGGGAGGAGCAACGCCGCCAGGTGGGATGCCCCGCCCCGGAATTGTGTGAGGAATCACGGTTCCAGGGCACTAGCCGAGGGAGCTGGCCATGAACGCCGAACCGCAGACGCGCCCGCTGATGACGCCCGACTTCACCGTCGGGGACTGGCTGGTCCAACCGAGCCTCGACTGCGTGTCGCACGCCGGCAGGGTCCGGAGACTCAGGCCTCAGCTGATCGACCTGCTGGTGCTGCTCGCCCGGCACGCCGGCCGGACCGTGCCCAAGGACGTCATCCTGGCCGAGGTCTGGCAGCGGCAGCACGTGGCCGATTCGGGGCTGACCCGCTGCATCACCGAGATTCGGCAGGCGCTCGGTGATGACGCCCACGCGCCGTGGATGCTGCAGACGATTCCCAAGCGCGGCTATCGGC
Source organism: uncultured Vicinamibacterales bacterium (assembly GCA_964481395.1). GTDB lineage: Bacteria > Acidobacteriota > Vicinamibacteria > Vicinamibacterales > JAKQTR01 > JBFMFH01. Next base: position 44,956 of record CAYZYG010000011.1, on the reverse strand, counting down.
TCGTGGCGCCCGTGGTGTTCCTGGATGAGACGCCGCCGCCGGTGGTCGCGGCGGCGCCGGAACCATTCGCCCAGGTCGCAGCACCGGCCAGCCCTCCGCGCGGTCTCGCGCGCGAACTCAGCTGGACCCTCGGCGCGGTCGCGGCGGCCGTCGGCTTCGCGTCCCTGGTGTGGGCCGGGTTCGCGTGGACGGCCCCCCGTGTGCCTCACGGACGCAGCGCAGTCCTGCTGGCGGATGTCACGAACACGACGGGGGACGCGGCGTTCGACTTCCCGCTGAGGCACGTGCTCGCTGCCGAACTTGCCGGCGCGTCGTCGCTGGACGTGATCAGCGACGAACGGGTGCGCGCGGCGCGCGCGCGCAGCGGCCGACCCGCCAGCGAGCCCGTCACAGACGCGGTGGCCCTCGACCTCTGCCGGCGCGAGGGCGCGGAGGCGGTCGTGGCCGCGTCGGTCGTCCGTCTCGACTCCCGTTTCGCCGTCGGCCTCGAAGCGACGTCCTGCCACGACGGCGAGGCGATCGCGCGGGAGCTGGTCGAGGTCGATGGGCGCGACCGGGTGATGGGCGCGCTCGCGTCCGCCGCCAGCCGTCTGCGAGCCAGGCTGGCGACCTTTTTCGCGTCCGCAGGGGCTTCGGATCATGCCCGGGAAGCCTTCGGAGGCTTCACGTAGGCCACATGCAGGCGCCGCGTAAGGACTTTCCGCGCGCGCCGCCGTAGGTTCGAGAGGAGCCCGGTGTCCGTGGTGTGGAGGCTGGGCGCGGGGCGGCCGCCGGCCGCCCCGCTTGAACTGAAGAGGAGAGGGTTATGTGGAAGCAAGTGCTTGGTGTGATGCTGGCGGCGGCGATCCTGGCGCTGCCGGCAGCGGCGCAGGAGCAGCGCGCGTCCATCCAGGGGGTGGTGAAGGACGCGCAAGGGGGTGTGCTGCCCGGCGTGACGGTCGAGGCGCGTCATTCGCAGGGCGCAGTGACGCCGACGGTGACGGACGCCGACGGGACCTTCCGGTTCCCGTCGCTGCTGCCCGGCCGCTATGAGGTGACCGCGGCGCTCGAGAGCTTCAGGACTGCGAAGGTCGAGAACCTCGAGCTGCTGCTCGGGCAGATCAAGACGGTGGACTTCACGCTGGAGATTGCCGCCGTCTCCGAAGAAGTGGTCGTCAAGGCCGAGGCCCCGCTGGTCGACACGCGCCAGAGCGCCCGCGCGACGAGCATCGCCCGCGAGCAGATCGACTTCCTGCCGAAAGGCCGCGACTTCACGACGCTCGTGACCCAGGCCTCCGGGGCGAACGGCGAGGGGAAGTCGAACGGGCTGATGATCGACGGCGCGACCAGCGCTGAGAGCCGCTACATCCTGGATGGCGCGGAAACCAGCGACCTGGTGAACGGCGGATCCGGTAAGCGCGTCCTGCCGGACTTCATCGAAGAGGTGCAGGTCAAGTCGTCCGGCTACACCGCGGAGTACGGCGGTGCGACCGGCGGGGTGATCAACGTCATCACCAAGAGCGGCACGAACCTGTTTCGCGGAAGCGCGCTGTTCTATGCGGAAGACTCCCGTCTCGCGAGTTCGGCCCCTGCCGGTTACTCCGTCGGGACACCGACCCTGCGGCTCAAGCTCGACAACGCGAACGAAGCGGAGTTCGTGACCTATCCCAAGGACCAGTACCGGCGGCTCGAGCCGGGCTTCTCCCTGGGTGGACCGCTGCTGCAGAATCGCGCGTGGTTCTACGCGGCGTATCAGCCGACCTTCGAGCGTGTCGAACGGACGGTCACGTGGGTCGGTGACGGCCAGACGCAGGAGAGCGCCACGCGCACCATGCCGTCCCGGTTCCTGACCGCGAACCAGACGTCCCAGATCGGCTCGTCGATTCGCACGCGCGTCGCCTACAACAACAGCTGGAGGAAGTCCGATTCCGTCGGGGCGGTCAGGGGGCTTCCGGCGGAGGACGGCTCCGACGTGCCGGGCCTGAACTACGACTTCGGCACCACGCAGCCCAACTTCAGCCTGTCCGGCCAGCTCGACTGGGTCGCCCGGCAGACGCTCTTCCTCAGCGCCCGCGTGGGGTACTTCAAGGCGGACCGGCAGACCTACGGTATTCCCGAGGACTCGCCGCGCTTCATCTGGATGACGAGCACGATCGGCATGGCCGGCGTGCCGGCGTCGCTGCAGCGGACGGCGCTCGCGGTGAACGTGCCGTCCAATTCGGCCATTGACTTCGACAAGCAGGAGCACCTGTCCTTCCAGGCGGACGCCACGTGGTACGGGAAGCTCGGCGGCGAGCACGCCATCAAGGGGGGCTTCCAGATCGATCGACTGGCCAACAGCGTCAACTCGTACGAGACCGGCCCGCGGGTCCAGCTCTACTCCGCGACCGACGGGTCTCAGCGCTACCGCAATCAGACCGGAGCCTTCGGCTACTACCGGTTCCGGGTGGCCCTCCCGACGGGCACGAGCCGCGGCTTCAGCACGACGGGTGACGTCGCCACGGCCAACGTCGGTCTGTTCGTGCAGGACGCGTGGACCATCAGCCGCCGCGTGACCATCAACCTCGGCCTGCGGACCGAGACCGAGCGCGTCGACCCGTTCCAGCCTGGCCTGGATCTGGCGACCGGACTGCCGGCGGAAGGGTCGGGCGGGATGGAGGCCATCAAGTTCGGGCTCGCCGAGAAGCTGGCGCCCCGGATCGGAATGGCCTGGGACGTGAAGGGTGATGGACGCTGGAAGACCTACGCCTCGTGGGGCATGTTCTACGACATCTTCAAGATGAACCTGTCGCGCGGGTCCTTCGGCGGCGAGAAGTGGCAGGAGTACTGGTACACCCTCGAGACGCCGGACTGGACGACGCTGCTCGATCCGGTCGGCCAGGGGAACTGCCCGCCCGCGTGCCCCGCGTCGATGGGCAGGTACATCCGGGGGCCGTTCGACTACCGGGCCCCGGGCGCGGTCGATCCTGACCTGAAGCCCATGCGGGCCCAGGAACTGTCGGCCGGCGTCGAGCACCAGCTCGCGGGGGACTTGGCACTCAGCGCGCGGTACGTCCGGAAGTGGATCGACCGAGCCGTCGAAGACACCGGTGCGTTCAGCGAGGCGGGCGAGGTCTACGTCATTGCGAATCCTGGGTTCGGCATGACGCAGTACGCGTGTGCCGAGGATCTCGGCTGCAATCCATCCGTGCCGCTGCCGAAAGCGAAGCGGACGTACGACGCGATCGAGTTCGCGTTCACCAAGAACCTGTCGCGCAACTACTACGCGCGGGTCAGCTATCTGTGGAGCCGGCTGTTCGGCAACTTCCCGGGCCTCGACCAGACGGATGAGAACGGGCGGAACGCGCCGAACACGGGCCGCCTCTACGACTATCCGCTGCAGTCGTTCGACGGCCGCGGGTACGCGGTCGAGGGCGTGCTCCCGACCGATCGGCCGCACCAGGTCAAGGCCCAGTTCATCTACCAGTTCCCCTTCGGCAGCACCGTCGGCGCCAACCTGTACGTCGGCAGCGGCATTCCGAAGACGCGCGAGATCGCGGTCATCTCGCCGAGCGGCTACCCGATGTTCTACATGGGCCGCGGCAGCGACGGGCGCATGCCGATGTACTCGCAGGTCGATTTCACCGCCCAGCACGAGTTCAAGGTGGGGTCGCGCTACCGGGTCCAGGTGATGGTCAACGTCCTGAACCTGTTCAACCAGCGGGTGGCCACCAACTACTACGCGACGGAGAGCGCGTCCGGCAAGTACCTCGACTTCGACGAGGCGGCGTTCTACGCGCATGAAGTGGACGTCGCCGCCCTGAAGGCCACGACGCCGGGCTGGGCGGCAGACCCGCGCTTCCTGGTCGAGGGGTGGGGCAACACGAGCGCGCCGGGCTACCAGATGCCGCGGCAGACGCGCTTCGGCGTCAAGTTCCTGTTCTAGGGGCCATCGTGGTTCTGAACGGGCGAGTTCGGGGTGCAGGCTGCTGACGGACGACGCCCGGGCAGCGGCGGGGGCCGGATCCAGGCCGGCCCCCGCCGACGTGTCAATTACGACGCCGGCTCGCGGCTCTCACGCGTCTGCAGCCCGGTGACGATCCAACGGTACAACGGCGGAACCGCCCAGATTCCCACGGCCGCCACCGCGGCCCCGGCCAGCACGTCGACGACGTAGTGATAGCGCAGATAGACGGTGGCGAAGATCAGAACCGCGCCCACCACGAGCACGCTCCACCGCACCCGAAGCCCCAGGCGCCAGCTCCACCACATCGACACCAGCGTCATCAGCGTGTGTCCGCTCGGAAACACGTCCCGCTGCGTGAGCAGAAGCGTCTCCTCGCGCGACAGGCCGGAGGGCACGAGCCCGCCCGCGTTGACGAAGGCGCGCAGCGCGGGCGTGAGGAGCAGACCCGGGAGATCCCGGTCCATCAGCGAGAAGTCGTACAGCGTGAATCGCGGGCCGACGGCTGGGACGATCAGGTAGCCGACGTACGACGCCAGGAACCCCGACGCGCACGCGAAGACGAACCGGTAGAAGTCCCGCCTCGGGCACCGCGCGTAGATCTCGCCCCCGATGACGAGAATCAGCGGGTAGAAGAGCGTGTAGGCGATCTGCGCGATCTCGGTGAGCCACGGCCGCGCCAGCCGCCCGATCCAGGCCACGGGTTCCAGTCCGAACATCGCTCGATCGATGGCGATGAGCGTGTCATCGACCACGCGCCCGAGATGCAGGGGGCCGATGATCCAGTGGGTCTGGATGTAGATCGCGTAGACCACGGGGGCGAAGGCCCAGTCGTGCGCGATGCCCAGCGCGCGGGACCCGGTACGCTCCCGAAGAACGGCGAGCGTCACCAGGCCGAACGCGACCCCGCCGCTCGCCGCCACGACGGCCCGCCACATCGGGATGCGGCCGTGGAACACCAGGGCCAGCACCACGAGCACGGCCGAGAACGCCACGACGAGCACGTCCGCAGCGTGCAGGCTGCGCGCGATCCGTCTCACAGAGCCCTGTAGTAGCACCGTCGTCTCCGGTGCTGGCGGGGGGAGAAGTACTTCCACTGCGCCTGGACGCGGTCGTTGCTCTCCAGTTCGGGGCCGGTCTCCACGAACCGGATACCGTTCGGCCGCGCCGATTTCCACATCTCGTGGATGAGGACGGCGTTGATCCCCTTGTTCTGCAGGTCCCGCCTGACGGCCGTCAGCAGCAGGTCGAGCCGGTCGTTCTTCCGCAGCGCCCGCAGGATGTGGATGAAGCCGAACGGGAACAGGCGGCCACGACAGGCCTGCAGGGCCTTCGACAGGGAAGGCAGGGCGATGCCGAATGCCGCGACGCGGTCGTCGCCGTCGAGGACGATCTTGACGTAGCGGTGGTCCAGCACGCCGTAGAACGCCTTCGTGTAATACGCGATCTGCCGGTCGGACAGCAGCACGACGCTGTAGAGATCCCGGAAGGTGTCATTGATCAGCTCGAAGATGCCGGGAATGTACGGCCGGATGTCGGCCTTCCGGCGGATGGGCAGCAGCCGCAGCTTCGCGCGGGCGAGCGCGACGCGCGCGACCCGGTCGACGGTGTCCGGCATCGACTCGGGCACGGTGAACTCGTACTCGACCCAGTCCACCTCCTTGCGGTAGCCGAGGCGGTCGAAATGCGCGGGGTAGTACGGGTGGTTGTAGATCGTGATCATCAGATCGGCTTCGTCGAAGCCGTCGATGAGCAGGCCCTCGCGGTCGAGATCGCAGAAGCCCAACGGGCCGTGCACGCCGTCGAGCTCCAGCGAGCGGGCCCAGTCTTCCACGGCGCCCACCAGCGCGCCCGACACCTCCTCGTCGTCGATGAAATCGACCCAGCCGAACCGTGCCCGCCTCTGCTTCCACGTGTCGATGTACCGCTGACTGACGATGCCGGCGATCCGCCCGACCGGCGTGTCGTCCCTGTAGGCCATCCAGTAGCGGGCCTGACAGTAGTCGAAGGCCGGGTTCCGGTCGCGCCGGAGCGTGTTCAGTTCGTCGGAGATCAGCTTCGGGACGTAGTGCGGGTGAGCCCTGTAGAGCGTTTCCGGAAACGTGACGAACCGCTTCAGGTCGGCGAGGGACCGTACTTCTCGGATGTCGACCATAGTGGGAGGCCGGAACAGGGGAACCGCGGCGGGCGTGGATCGCCACAACCGCGCTCCGTGCCTCGTGACCCGGCGCTCGGTCCAGTATGTACGCGCAGCGGCACGTGTCAAGGTGCGCCAGGGAAGCGTCCCCGTCGCGACTTGGCCTGTGGGCCCCGCCTCACGCCGGACGTCCACTTGTGATTCAGGGGGCGGCGGCGTACGATAGGGCGAAGACGCGGACGGGCCCCTGCCCCCGCCGTGGCGACCCCTGCGGCCGGTTCTCCAGCGCGTAGACGCGAGCGCCTCTGCTTCACGAGCGCCTGCCTTTCTGTCCGCGGGCAGCAGCATGATCAGACGTCGAGTTCGCCCCTGGTTTGGTGTGTCCGGACTGCTGGCCGGAGTGCTGGCGGGTCTGCCCGTCGTCGCAGGCGCTGGCGTCGTGTCGTCGGTCGAACAGCAGCAGGAGACCTCCACCGCGCGGACCACCGGGAGCGCCCAGGGTTCGACCCAGAACGTCGCGGATCCGCAGACAAACTCGACGGTCCGCACCGGTGGTGACAAGCGGACGGGCCGCGCCCTGCTCGAGGCGGGGACGTTCCTGACGTTCTCGACGCTGAACTACTGGCGCAAGTACTCCGATTTCATCGAGGACTGGCAGTTCGGATTGAACTGGAAGGACCAGCGCCGAAAGCTGTTCACCAGCGAGGGGCACCGGCTCGACTCCAACACCATGCAGTTGAACTGGACGCACGCGGCGGCGGGCGCGATCTATTACAATTGGGCGCGCACGAACCGGCTCAGCGCCGGGGAGTCGACGCTTGTCGCGGCGGGCGCCTCGGTCGTGTGGGAGTTCGTGTCGGAGTGGCGCGAAATCTCAGCAATCAACGACCATGTGTTCACCGTGGCCGGCGGGCTGGCCATCGGCGAGCCGCTCTTCCAGATCGGCCACTACTACAGAAATCGCCCCGGCGTCACCAACCGGATCGCCGAAACGCTCAGCAACCCCATTCTCGCCGCCAACGACCTGCTCGACGGGTCGACGCGGCCGCCGCGGGTGCCCGTCGATACGGACCACGACTTCCACCTGTCGCTCGGCGGCCGAAGCGGCGTGCTGACGGCTGACGATCGTCGCCCGTCCGTTGGCGCCGCCGAGCTGGCCATGCGCGTGATCACTCTGCCGGGCTACGGAGAGCCGGGATCGGGCCGCGGTTTCGCGGACCGCGTGATCGACAGCGGCATTCGCTTCGGTCTCGACGCCGGCTCGGGATCGGCCGGCGAGTTCGCGCTCCGCACGCGGACCACGCTGTTCGGCTGGTGGTGGAAGCAGGTCCGGCTCGACGGCGAGGGGCGGCGGCACGGTTACGACGTCTGGCTGGGCTGCGGGACCGCCTGGGACGTCTGGCGGAAAAGCCCCGTCGTCGACTACGACGGGAAGGAACTCGGCATGACGGAGAAATGGTTTCCGCGGGAGCAGCCGACGCGCTACGCGGACAAATCGTCATTCGTCCATCTGCCGGGCCCGACGCTGGCACTGACGCGCTACGACGGGAGACTCTGGACGCGACTCGATCTCCACGCGACGGTGGATTTTGGCATGGTCAACGCGCTGGCCTTCAACCGCTACTCGGCCACCCATCCCATCGCTGGCGTCAAGACGACCCTCCACAACTGGGGGTACTACTACGCGCTTGGAGGGACGGCGGCCGGCAGCCTCGAGGTGCGGTACGGGCCCGTACGTGCCTCCGCCGGGCTGGAGTACCAGCGCGTCGGCTCGATCGAAGGCCTCGATCGGTACCAAAGCGACATCACCGACGACAGCCATCTGAAGGACTCGCGGCTGAGCTACGGCGTGGGCCTGAGCGTACAGGTTCCCGGCACCCCCGTCTTCGCCACCGCTGGCGCGGAGCGCCTCAGCCGGTGGGGGCAGTTCCACGACGTTACCGAGCGTCGTCACGAGACGCGCATCGGCTACGGGCTGGGAGTCAGGTTCTGAGATGGCTGTCCGACGTACACAGACGGCTGGCGCCGCCCGGGATCCGGGATCCGGGACCCGGGACCCGGTGCAGCACGGGCACCGAATCCTGGGGGGGGCGGGCCAGGGGCCCTACGGCCAGCAATCACGCAGGAGAACCTCGCGGGTGCCCGCGGCGCTGGCCCTCGTCGTCGTACTGGGCGCCGCGCGCCCTGTGGCCGGCCAGTCGGCTGGGGAGTCCGACCGTCCGGCGCAGCCCTTCGGCTCCGGAAACGTTACCCGTCTCCACCAGCAACTCGATGCCGGAACCGCTTCCGGTGCGGAGCCCGAGGACTACTACGTCGTCGTGATCGGCGACATTCAGAACAGTGTCCGGACGTTCCGCCACGACGTGTTCGAAGCCATTGCCCGCGATGTCCGCGGCGCCACCGACGAACGCACGGGTGAGCGGGTCTACGACCGCGTTCGCTTCGTCATCCTGTCGGGGGACATGGTGTACGAAGGCCCGGACGCCATCCAGTGGCGGTACCTGGGTCAGGCCCTCTCAGGGCGCGCGCCAAACGGGTCCCCGTATCCGAATATCGCGGCGCTGGCCCGCGAGAAGGTCATCCTCCCCGCGATCGGCAACCACGAGATCCTCCATTTCCGGCTCAGGCCGCAAACGGTCTACAAGGACCTGTTCGACGATCCGAAGGGCGTCGGCCACTTCAAGGCGTTCTTCGCCTGGGACAGCCTGATTGCGAACCCGCACGTGCTGTACCCCGTACCGACCGATCTCCCCGCTGAGGCGTTCGCCGCAGTCATCTCCAGGAACGTCGAGGCCGATCAACGGACGCTCCGTGAGCACTACGAGCGGGGACCCGACGGCCGCTACCGTCTGCGATGGGTCGACACCCTCGTCGAACGGGCGAGCCGGCGTTCCGACGAGGCGGCTGGCCGGGCCGGACCGGTCCCTGGTGAGCCCGCCGGCGATCCGGGAGATCTCGAGGCCGAGAAGCAGGCACTGGCCGCGCGGCTCGCGCCCCTGTTCCGGCGGGCCGGATACGGGACGCTGCCGGTCATCAATTCCGACGACATGGTCGCGTACGGGGTGGATACCGGGAGCGTCATCTACCTCTTCCTGGATTCCATGGCGCGCGGGTGGCACTACCCGGCGTTCGCGCGCCTGAAGGTCGCGCTGCACCCCGAGACGAAGGATCAGCACCGGCTCAACCTTTTTTCGGACAGCCCGTTCAACGGCCAGATCGAGTTCTTCCGCGCGGTGGCGCAGTACGCCCGCGAGCACGGCCGCACGCTCGCGGCCGTCATGCACCAGCCGGCCTTCAACAGTTCCAAGAGCATCTACGCCACCGGCCTGGGGTACAACCTGTGGCTGGCGCTGGGCCTGCCGTACGGGCCCGGCGAAGCCGGCAACCGCACGATGATCGATGAGTTGCTGGCGGCTCGGGTGTCAAACGTCTTCACGGCCTGCGTCCACGGGTTCGAGGACACCTCGATCGTGGTCAGGCAGCCAGAACAGCCGGACCATACCGTCCGCTGGATGGTCTCGGGTGGCGGGGGCGGCCAGTTGCGGCTGGCGTTCCCTCCCGAGCGGATCGCGCAGACGGTCGCGCTTTACAACGAGAAACTGGCGGCGTTGGGCGGCGCCGGCCTGCCGTCTGCCATCGAGGTGCGCGACCACGAAACGCGCGTGGGTCACCACTACCTGCTCGTCCACGTTCGTGACGGGCGCATGGTGGACGTCTCACCACGCTTCCTCGGGCCGCAGGACCTTCCAGCCAGGCCGAACGGTCCGCAGGTGGTCTTCCGCTCCTCAATCTCCACGGGTAGTTCGGCTGGCGCCGGGATCGACTTGATCCCTGGGACGTGGGGCCTGGAGCGCCTGTACCGACCGTTGGCGTTCGTGAACTGGCGTCCGTCGTTCGGCGTCGGCGTCGTCGACTACGCCCGCGGAGGCACAGGCACCGGCGCTCGCGCGCAGGCGGCGGCGATCGACCTGTCGCCGTTGGCCATCGACGTGCACATTCCCGGGGCGAACCTCGTGACGCTTCGACTGCCGGGCCTGGAAGTCTGGACCGGCCGCGCATCGCTGGCATTCCTGACCATGGGCGTCGAACTGCCTCTCGTGGGCAACCTGGCTGACCGCCTGACGCCCCTGACCGTCGGCGTCAAGGTGTCCGTTCCCGTCGGAGCGAGCCAGACCGCCCGGCAGGAGTTCGGGGGGCGTACCAGAGTCGGGGTGACCGTTGGTTTGCGGTTCGGACGGCCACGCTGAGCGCGCGCCCCCCCCGTCCCGGTGGTAGCATGGGTACGGTGTCAGTCGTTCTGGCAGCACTCGTCGGTTGGGTGGCGACGTTCCTCCTGGAACGAACGTTGAAGCCTCGCCCGCGTCTCACGGGCCGCCCTGCCGGCGCGTATGCCGTGCACTTCGGCATCTGGCTCTCGTTCTACGGCACGATGCTCACGGTCACGAGGCGGCCTGTTCTGGCCATGAGCCTGGCCCTTCTGGCCTGGCTGCTCCCGGTGCTCGTCAGCAACGCGAAGTTCAAGTCCCTCCGGGAGCCACTGGTCTTTACCGACCTCCCTTTCCTTCCCGAGGCCCTTCGGCACCCACGCCTGTACGTCCCGTTTCTGGGGGCGTGGAGAGGCGTACTGTTCGTCGGGGCCGCAGCGGTTGTGGCCACCGGGGGGTGGTTCCTGCTGCAAGCCTGGCCCGTGTCCGACGACTGGCCTGGGGCGTTGCCGGTCGCTGCGGCGCTGGGCCTGCCGGCTGCCGCGCTGCTCTGGTTGGGCACACGAAGGGCCGGAACGCCGACGCTGGATCCGGTGAACGATCTCCAGCGGTGGGGCCTGGCCACCAGTCTGTGGCTGTACTGGCGCGTCGAACGCCGGCGCACGCTCGAAGCCCCAGCCTCGCCATTCGCTATCGTGCGACCGAGCAGACCTTCGTCCGCCCTGCCGGACATGGTGGTGGTTCAGAGCGAGTCCTTCTTCGATGCGCGTCGGCTGTCTGGGGGCGTTCGAGAGGACGTGCTCGAACATTTCGACGCACTGCGGCGCGTCGCGGTGGCCGAAGGCCGCCTGCACGTGCCCGCGTGGGGCGCGAATACGGTCCGCACCGAGTTCGCCTTCCTGTCGGGCGTGCCGAGCGCCAGCCTCGGCGTCGATCGGTTGAATCCGTACCGTGCGCTGGCCCTGCAGCCGTTGCCGACCATCGTGAGGTGCGTGCGCGGGCTCGGGTACCGGACGATCTGCGTCCACCCGTACGCGTCCACGTTCTACGGGCGGGACCGCGTCTTCCCGGCGCTCGGCTTCGACGAGTTCGTGGACCTCCGGTCCTTTGCCGGCAGCCGGACCTTCGGGCCTTTCGTGAGCGATGCGTCGGTCGCGGACAAGATCATCAGTCTGGTCGGCCGGAGCGACAGGCCCGCGTTCGTGTTCGCCATCACGATGGAGAACCACGGCCCGCTGCGTCTCGAGGCGGTTTCACCGGGAGAAGCCGCGCTCTACTTCGACCCGTCGCGAGACGGCGGTCAGCCGGCGCCGCACGATTTGACGGTCTACCTGCGCCATCTGAGGAATGCGGATCGGATGGTCGGGACGCTGCGTGCGTGGATGGAGCAGCGCTCGCGGCAGGGCTTCCTCTGCTTCTACGGCGATCACCTTCCGATCATGCCGGACGTGTACGACCTTGGGAGCGCCCAGGACGGCCGCACGGACTACCTCATCTGGGACAGCCAGCGCTTGGCGGGCGGTCGCAAACTGGACATCCCGGTCGACAGGCTCGGCGTGCTCCTGCTGGAGGCGGCCGGACTGTTGAACGCGGTCCCGACACAACCGGCCGGCGTCCTGCGGGCGAGCGAGTACTCCTGCTCGTAGGACCGGTAGGGCGCGGTCGCCGGCCGCGCCGCGCCGAGACGAGAAGAGGATCACAGACGAGCCATGCCGCGGCCTGCGGCCGGGGTGGACGGAGGTGTGATCCGTCGGGAGTCGGGGGTCGGGAGTTGCGATCTGGAGGCCGGCCCTTCAGGGCCGGCATGCCCGCCGGGGCTGAAGCCCCGGCCTCCGGCGGACACGCGTGCGCAGCCGCCGAAGATCACAGATGAGACGTCAGGCTGCCTTCCAGCCGCACGAAGGACACGAACCGCACGATGTTCACGATGACGGTCTCGGTGAGCATCACGTAGACGAACAGATCCAGCCGGCCCGCGACGGCGAACGCCAGCAGCGCCCAGAAGAGGATGGCGCGCGCCTCGCCTGTGTCTCCCGTCGCCTGTTCGCCTCGCACGCCCTTGGTCAGGTAGAAGAGGTGAATCTGGAGCAGGTACAGGCCGGCCGTGAACAGCCCCAGGGCCAGGAGCGTGACGCGACCGGTCTCGGCCCACAAGCCTACCGCGATTCCTGCCAGGACGAAGAAGTCGACGATCCGGTCGAGCACCAGGTCGAGGTACGCGCCATACGGAGATCCGGACTTTCGAGCCCTGGCCAGCATGCCGTCCGCGCCATCGACCACGGATGACGCCTGGGCCAGCACCGCGCCGGCGACCGCCACCGGATAGCCGCCGACCCAGAAACACCCGGCCGCGAGCAGGCCGAGCAAGCCGGAGAGGTACGACAGGTGGTTGGGCGAGACCCGGGTCTCGTACACCGCCCGGACGATGAGCGCCGCCACCGGACGGTTCAGCCCTCTGTCGACGAAACCGATCCACCGCATCCACCCGCGGGGCGCAGGCTTGAGCGAGTCTGCCGCCGAGTAACCGGTGTTGCCGGAGTCAGGTCGCGTCATGGTTGGACTTCACGCTCGACAGCGTCTGCCAGCCCGAGATGATCAGCGGAGCGCGCGCACAGGAGATGCTGCCGCGATGCGATCTTCATCAGGCGACGTCGCGACCTCCGCGGCGTGTGGAGGACCGGTTCCGACGATCGGCAGCGGGCCCTCGGCCAGCAGCCGCTCCGCGTGCGCCCGCGAGTCAGCGTCGTCAACATCCACCCAAATCCGGCTGCCAATGTCCATGACGCGAGCCCGCCCCTGCCCGGCCAGGAGCCTAACCCCGCCAGAGAGGCTGGCGTCTCCGTGGCGGTCGCTCTCGGCGATCGCCTCGAACAGGGCCGGTGTGCAGTGGAAGATCCCGGTGTCGAAGGCGTTGTAGGGCTGCAGCTGTTTGCCGATGCGCGAAATGCGGCCGTCTTCGACGAAGAGACGGGTCACGTCGTCCAGGTCGACCCAGGGATGCCGTGGCACTCTGAAGTCGGCTGCGAGCACCAGTCCGCCCGGCTCGGGACAGTTCGCCATCAGTGCTGCGAGGATGCCCGGATCGAAGATGTGATCCGCCATCAGCAGGATGAAGGTGTCGCCGACGAGCCCCTTCGCGCGCAGCACCGAGATGCCGTTATCACGGTGCCAGTGGTCGTTGAACGCGAAGCGGACCCGGGTGTGCAGGCGCTCAGCCACGACGGAGACGTGCCGCTCGACAGCGTCGCGGCCGTATCCGGTGACCACGACGAAATCCTCAATTCCGGCGTCGCGGGAGGAGAGCATCACCCAGTCAATCAGCGCCCGGCCCCGGACGGGGCACAGGGGTTTACTGCGGGCTGGTGCCGCGAGGCGGCTGCCCCGTCCAGCCGCCAGAATGACGCCCGTCACCATTCGTCGGCCGACACGGAGACGGCGGTTGCTCGCTCGGTCAGGGGTTCGATTGCGCACGCGGCCGAGGTCGGGATCACTCCGAGGCGCCGGCCCACGCGCTCGAACGCCTCCAGCGCCCGATCGATCTCGCTGAACGTATGGGTTGCCATGAGGCTGACGCGCAGCAGGGCCCGGCCGACTTCCACGCCCGGGTGGACGACCGGATTCACGAAGACGCCCTCGTCCTGGAGGCCGACGGACATCTGGAGGCACGTCAGATCGTCGCCGACCATGACGGGCAGAATCGGCGTGGTGGAGCTCCCGAGATCGAACCCCAGGTATTTCAACCCGGCGGTCATACGCCGAGTGTTGTCCCAGAGCCGCTGCAGCCGTTCGGGCTCGGACTCGATGATGTCGAGCGCCGCCATCACGGCCGCCACGTTGGCGGGCGCCGGGCTCGCACTGAAGATGAGCGCCCGGGACGTGTGCTTGAGGTAGTGGATCGTGTCGGCGTCGGCCGCGATGAACCCGCCCTGGGAAGCCAGCGACTTGCTGAACGTTCCCATGATCAGATCGACGTCGTCGCCTCGGCCGAAGAACGAAGCGGTGCCACGGCCCTGTTCGCCCAGCACGCCGATGCCGTGGGCGTCGTCGACCATGACGAGGGCGCCGTAGCGCTCGGCGAGATCGAGCACCGCCGGCAGGTTGATGACGTCCCCGTCCATGCTGAACACGCCATCGGCTACGATGAGTTTGCCAGCGGTGGACGGAAGAGACGCGAGCAGTTCCTCGAGCTGCGCCGTGTCGTTGTGGCGGAATCGCAGCGTCCGGCCGAAGCTCAGCCTGGCCCCATCGACGATGCTCGCGTGGTCGAGCTTGTCGAGCAGCACGTAGTCGCCTCGCCGAACCAGCGAGGAGATGACGCCCTGATTGACCTGAAAACCGGTCGAGTACAGCAGGGCGGCTTCCTTGCCGACGAACCGCGCCAGCCGCTCCTCGCAGGCCACATGGATGTCGAGCGTGCCATTGAGAAAACGTGAGCCCGCGCAGGCCGTTCCGTACTTCGCCAGGGCTCGCGCAGCCGCGTCCTTCACAGCCGGGTGGTTGGTCAGGCCCAGATAGCTGTTCGACCCGAACATCAGCAGCGTGCGGCCGTCGACGACCACGGCCGTGTCCTGTCCGGACTGGATGGGCCTGAAATACTGGTAGAGCCCGAGGGACATCAGCCGCCTGGCATCGCCGTAGTCCCGGATTCGCTGGGTGATTCGGTTCGGGTGAGTCATGCGCGCGTAACCTGAACAGCCATTCTATGCGGAAACCGAGCGGGCGGCGAGCGGCGCGGGGCGCCGGACCGCCTTGACCAGGAGCGTGAGGCCAGCGTCGGCCGAGGCCGCCCGGCGGGCCGGGGAGCGCCCAGCCAGCCAGCGGAACGCCCCCAGAGCCAGGTACCCGGCAGGCCGGAGGGGCCCGAACACGCCCGGGAGATCGTCGAGTTTCCAGGACGCCCGGACGACGGCCAGTTCCATGCGTGACGACAGGATGTAGCGCCAGCCGAGGAGGTCGAACCCGGCCCGATCGAGCTTCGCCCTGACGTTCTCCGCCGTGTAGAACGTATTGACGGCGTAGCGCGCCCGATGGCGCCGGCGCTCGGCCTCGGTGATGCCCGGGTTCGACAGGCTGTCTGCCGAGAAAACGAACAGTCCTCCCGGCCTCAGGACGCGTGCGACGTTGCGCAGGACCCGATCGTCGTTGGCCAGGTGCTCGACGACGCAGAAGCTCACCGCCTTGTCAAAGGTCGCGTCATCGAAATCCAGGCTGGAGGCATCCATGAACAGGAACGTCGTGCGGTGGCTCTGGCAGTACAGGCGAGCCGCGGCAAGGCGCCTCTCGTGGATGTCTATCCCGGTGACACGCGCGCCGGTCCGGGCGATTCGGCAGTCGTAGGCCCCGTCTCCGCAGCCGATGTCGAGTATGTGCTCGCCGGCCCTGGCATCTAGCCAGCGGATGATCGTGGCGCACTCCTCCATCCGCCTGAAGTTCAGGCGGGCGAGCGCGAACGGCAGCCGCCCGGGCGAGAATCGCCTGAGGCGGCCGCTGACAGCAGATGCATTCTCAGGTCGACCGGATGCGCCGTTCATCTGGTGCCGGGCGCTCCCCACGCCCACGTGCTGCCAACGGCAAACGTGCCGCACTACTGCGCGTAATGGGATCGGACGATGAACTCCCGCACGCGGTCGGGCACGAGGCGCAAGATGAGACACGTCGTGCGCGCGAGGGGGCCAACCGGCCGCCTGGCGGGCGGCCGCGCCTGACGGCAGACATTCTCGACGATCCTGGCCACCCACTCGGGTCCCGGGCCCGACTGCTCCTGAGCCACCACGGCCTTCAGGCACCGCTCCTGCGCGGCGCGGTAGACGGACCCCGGCGGAGCCACGATGGTCCGCGCCGCCGTGAACCCGGTGGCGAAGTCGCCCGGTTCGATGCAGGTGACCTCGACGCCGTGCGGCCGCAGTTCCATGCGCAGCGCATCGCTCACAGAGGCCACCGCGGCCTTGGTCGCCGAGTAGTGGGCTTGGAAGGGCAGGCTGATTCGGCCGGCCAGCGATCCAACCCAAATGACGCGGCCCCGTCGCGCGCGAAGCCCCGGCAGCAGCAGCCTCGTCAGTTCGAGAGGGCCGAGCACGTTGACGGCGAACTGCCAGACGACGAGGTCGGTTGCGACGTGTTCGACCGCGCCGAATACCCCGGAGCCGGCACTGAGGATCAACACGTCGACTCCACCGTCTGCGGCGACGGTGTCCGCGAGCGCGTTGATGCTCGCGGGCGACGTCAGTTCGAGCGGCAGGTATCGCGCGGACCAGTCGGCGGCCCGGGCGGCCTCCTCCAGTGACGCTGCGCGCGCCGCGTCACGCGTCGTGCCGACGACACGGAACCCGGCGCGGGCGAGGCGTTCCGCGACAGCCCGGCCGATGCCGCTCCCGGCCCCGGTGATGAGTACGGTTCGCTGGTGCTCAGGCTGGTCCATGGCACGTCGTTCGGGAAGCCGCCAGAATCGTCATTCCCGGGCCGCGCCCTTCGACGAAGCTCAGGGCTGCCCAGAGCCAAGCCGAGGGGCGAAGGGGAGCCCGGAATCCAGTCCTGGATTCCCACTGTCGCGGGAATGACGTCCAAGAGTCACCGTCTTGCCCATTCCGGCCGCCGGCGATGCATCCGCCCGCACGCCTCGTCTCGCGCACACTACGGGGGGTGTCGGCATCTGTCAAGCGGGGCTCGGCGGCGACGGTCGGGAGGGGGTGCGGGTTGCGGCCTTCGGCTCCGGAGGCAGAGGCTCGTGGCCCGCGGCGAGAAGGGAAGCCCCGGGGCGAACGCCCCGGGGCGTGGAGCCTCGCTGGTGTCTACAGCGCGTCGATGATCGCGTTCAGCGTCGCGCTCGGGCGCATCGCCGCGGTGGTCTTCGGGATGTCGGGGGCGTAGTAGCCGCCCGTGTCGACGGGCTTGCCCTGGGCGCCGATCAGGTCCGCGTTGATGGCGGTCTCGTTCGCCGCGAGCGCCTTCGCCACGCCTGCGAACTTCGCCTGCAGTTCAGCGTCCTTCGTCTGCGCGGCAAGCGCCTCGGCCCAGTACATCGCCAGGTAGTAGTGGCTGCCGCGGTTGTCGATCTGGCCGACCCTGCGCGCGGGCGACTTGTTGTTGTCGAGGAACTTGCCGATGGCCTGGTCGAGCGTCTCGGCCATCAGCGCCGCCCGCTCGTTCTTGAACTGCGCGCCGATGTGCTCGAGTGACGCGGCCAGGGCCGAGAACTCGCCCAGCGAGTCCCAGCGCAGGTACCCCTCCTTCTGGAACTGCTGGACGTGCTTCGGCGCGGACCCGCCGGCGCCCGTCTCGAACAGTCCGCCGCCCGCGAGCAGCGGCACGATCGACAGCATCTTGGCCGACGTGCCGATCTCGAGGATGGGGAAGAGGTCGGTCAGGTAGTCACGCAGGACATTGCCGGTCGCCGAGATCGTGTCGAGGCCCTTGCGGATCCGGTCGAGCGAGTACTTCATCGCGTCGACGGGCGCGAGGATCCGAATGTCGAGACCGCTCGTGTCCTCGTCTTTCAGGTAGGTCTCGACCTTGCCGATGATCTGGGCGTCGTGCGCGCGGTTGCCGTCGAGCCAGAACACGACGTGCGCGCCGGTGGCCCTGCCGCGCCGGACGGCCAGCTTCACCCAGTCGCGAATGGCCACGTCCTTCGTCTGGCAGGAGCGGAAGATGTCGCCCGCATCGACGAGCTGCTCCAGCAGCGTCTCGCCGCTGGTCTCGTCGACGACGCGGATGGCACCGGCGCCGGGGGCGATGAACGTCTTGTCGTGCGAGCCGTACTCCTCGGCCTTCTGCGCCATCAGCCCCACGTTCGGCACGCTGCCCATCGTTGCCGGGTCCAGCGCGCCGTGCTTCTGGCAGTCCTCGATGATCGTCTTGTAGATCGTCGCGTAGCAACGGTCGGGGATCAGCGCCTTTGTGTCGTGGAGCTTGCCGTCCGGACCCCACATCTTTCCCGCTTCACGGACGACGACCGGCATCGACGCGTCGACGATGATGTCGCTGGGCACGTGGAAGTTCGTGATGCCGCGATCGGAGTCCACCATCGCGACGGGAGGGCGAATGTCGTAGACCGCCTTGATGTCGGCTTCGATTTCGGCCTTCTTCTCCGCGGGCAGGGCCTGAATCTTCGCGTAGAGATCCCCGAGGCCCATGTTCGGGTCCACGCCGAGCTCGGTGAACGTCTGGGCGTGCTTGTCGAAGACTGGCTTGTAGAAGGTGCTCACCGCGTGGCCGAACATCACCGGGTCGGACACCTTCATCATCGTGCACTTGAGGTGCAGGGAGAGCAGCAGGCCCTGCTGCTTCGCGTCCTCGATCTGGGTCTCGAAGAAACGGCGGAGGGCCTTGACGTGCATCACCGACGAGTCGAGCACCTCGCCCTCCTTGAGGGCCATCTTCTGCTTCAGCACCGTGACCGACCCGTCGGCCCCGACGTACTCGTACCGGACGGCCGTCGGCTTCGACAGGGTGACCGACTTCTCACTGCCGTAGAAGTCTCCGTCGGTCATGTGGGCGACGTGCGACTTCGAATCCGGAGCCCAGGGCTGAAGCTTGTGCGGGTGCTTTTTCGAGAACGCCTTGACGGAGAGTGGTGACCGGCGATCCGAATTGCCTTCGCGCAGCACGGGATTCACGGCGCTGCCGAGCACCTTCGCGTACCGCGCCTGGATCGCCCTCTCGGCATCGTCCTTCGGGCTCTCCGGGTAGTCCGGCAACTTGTACCCTTTCGCCTGGAGCTCGCGGATCGCCTCCTTCAGCTGGGGAATGGAGGCCGAGATGTTCGGCAGCTTGATGATGTTCGCGTCCGGCGTCTGCGCCAGCTCGCCCAGGCGTGCCAGGTGATCGGGGATCCGCTGCGATTCGGTCAGAGACTCGGGGAAGGTGGCGATGATGCGCCCGGCGAGCGAGATGTCCGCCAGCGTCACGTCCACGCCCGTGCCCTTCAGGAAGCCCTTGACGACGGGCAGGAACGAGAGGGTGGCCAGCGCGGGCGCCTCGTCGGTCCAGGTCCACTCGATGGTCGACGTCTTCTTGTCCATACGTGCTCCTTTGAGCCCCGACGCGCTCGAAACCGCGCGCACTCGTGGCATTCGATGGCGGGTGCGTTCTCGCTGCCGTCTGGGGGGCCCCGGGACTGACTGGGCAGGCAGTCGAAGCCGAACAACCGATCCGGGATCCAAGCATACCACCGGGGACCGTCCGCGAGCAGGGCATGGACCGGGACTGGGAGAAGGACGTCTCGCGGTGGTCACCAGGCGATTCAGCCGCGACTCGAGCGGTGGCCGGACGTTCCGGGATGCCCCTGGGGAAGGTCACGCCGTGGGCGTGCGTCCGCTGTAGCCGAAGTACCCCCTCGCCTTGATCATCTCGACCACCTGCGGGGGCACCAGGTTCTCCCATGCCGGATCGCCTGCCTGCAGTTCGCTGAGGATGTCGCGCGGAAGCAGCGACAGGCCGGCCTCGCTGAACTCGCGCACGGGCTCGATGTAGCCGTTGTGGAGGAGGTGCGCGTACAGGTGATGGCAGTGCGGGGGCGGATCGAAGTTCTCCGCCGTGACGAGATGACCCGTGCGCGCGTCGCGCCACGGGTAGATATAGAGCTTCACCCGGCCGTTGAACAGGCGCCCGATGGCCTCGAGCACCCCGCCTTCGACGTCATGGTAGTACTTCTCGTCGAAGATCTGCCGCAGGGTTGGGACGCCGAGAACCATCACGACCTGATTGGGCGTGTAGCGCCGGAGGTACGACGTCACCGTGTGGAACCGGGAGTAGTTCGAGACCATTACCGTCTTGCCGAGCGCCGCCAGGGTATCGACGCGCGCCAGGAAGTCGCTGTGTTCGATCTGCTCGCCGAGCGTCATCAGGTTCCTGAGCGTCATTTCCGTCAGGACGATGGGCTCCTGGCCGTCCAGATCGGTGTCCCGCTTCATCTGCGCCAGGGCGTTCTCCAGCATGTCCAGCGTGACCTTCGTCACCGGCCTGAAGTTGCCGCGCTCGATGAGCACGGGCTTTCTGTGGAGGATCTCGGCCGGTTCCCGGACCTCCCCGTCCGCCGTGAAGACCGCGGCGTTCGTGAGCCGGTGTTGGACGAGCTGCAGGCTCATCAGCCGGTTGTCCACGCCCGCGAAGGCGGGCCCCGAGAACTTGACCATGTCCACTTCCATCCGGTCGCGGGTCAGGTCGTCCATCAACGACGTGAGCAGGTCTTCCGGGTTCTGGTGGTGGAAGAACGCGCCGTAGGTCAGGTTCACGCCGACGATGCCGAGCGCTTCCTGCTGCTGGACGTTGTCCTTGTCCCACATGCGGGCGTGGATGAGGATCTCCGACGGCTCCGCGCGCGGAGCCGTCTGGAAGCGGATGCCCAGCCACCCGTGGCCGTCCTCGGGTCTGGAGTAGCTGCGGGCGGCAATCGTGTCGGCGAACACGAAGAAGGCGGTGCGTGCACCCCGCTCGCCGTCGAGCCGCCTCAGGAGCAGCTTCCACTCGTGGTCGAGCATGGCCTGCAGCCGCTCGCGGCTCACGTAGCGATTCGTCGTCCCGTACACGGCGTCCGACACGGTCATGTCGTAGGCGGAAATCGTCTTTGAAACCGTGCCTGAGGCCCCGCCCACGCGGAAGAACCAGCGCGCCACCTCCTGGCCCGCGCCGATTTCGGCGAAGGTGCCGTAGCGGCCGCCATCGAGGTTGATGTGAAGCGCTTTGTGGTGGGTGCCGAGGTCGTCGGTGGGCATGGACGGTATTATCCACCGATGGGGCTGAGCTGGCGCGTCAGATTGGGGGAACCCTGGGCTGGGGCCTGTCGCCTCTGCGGCCAGCCCATCGCCCTCCCCCGGCCACCGGTTGGCGTGGCGGGTCCGCTGACGGCTACTGCGAGAAGGGCCTCCGATCGCGGAACATCTTGGTCATGACCACGACCAAGGCTGCCACCGCCAGAACGTGGATGAACCCGCCCATCGTGTACGACGTGACCATTCCGATCAGCCACAGGCAGACGAGGATTGTGATGACCGCTGTAAACACGCGCCCTCCCTTCGGGCTTCGCTCGCTGGCGGTGCCCCAGTGAGGCAACAGGCCTCAGAGACATCCTGAACGCGAGCGCCCGCCGCGTCTGTTCAATTGTGCACAGTCGACTGGAGGTCCCCACCGGCCCTCGGCCCGGACGCCATGACCGACGCCCGGCCCTACCGCAGCCCGGCGACCTCCAGCACCAGCCTGACGGCCAGCGTGCCCATGGGCTCGATGACACCGAGCACGCCGAGGCGGACATCCAGGAGCACATCGAGGCGGTCCCGATTCAGATGAAGGGGAACACCCTTCAGCGGGTCCGGAAGCCCTGGCCCGGCCGCAGGCCAATCCGGACGTCAAGACGCCGGTGGCCTCAGCGCCCGATCGGGGTCGTGAGGATTCCGGTGTGTCTGTGCTCTTGTGAACACCGGGTATGCCTGCGACCCGTGAGCCCGTCCCGCGGGCACGGGTGCGCCACGGCGGCGGCCTGGCTTCGGGGTGTTCCATTCTGAACATCGCGCGGCGCGGCCCAAGGGCAATCATGCTGGCGACATGGGATCCAAGAGCATCGGCGTCGAGAGCTCCTTCGACGCACAGGCCTTCCTCGAATCGGCTGGTGCGGAGCGGCAGGTCGTCGAGTACTCGCGCTCGGAGACGATCTTCTCGCAGGGGGATGCCGCCGAGACCGTGGTCTACATCCAGCAGGGAGGGGTGCAACTGTCGGTCGCCTCCAACGCGGGCCGGCAGGCCGTCGTCGCCATGCTCGGGCCAGGCGACTTCTGCGGCGAGGGCGGGATGGCCGGGCAACCCGTGCGGATGGCGACCGCGACGGCGCTGACGCCGACGACGGTACTCGTCATCGCCAAGGACGAGATGACTCGGGCGCTCCACGCCGAACACGCGCTGTCGGATCGCTTCATCGCGTACATGCTGGGCCGCAACATCCGCATCGAAGAGGACCTGATCGATCAGCTTCTGAATTCGAGCGAGAAACGGCTCGCCCGTACCCTCCTGCTGCTCGCCCGCTACGGCAAGCAGGATAAGCCGGATCGGGTCCTGCCAAAGATTTCGCAGGCGACGCTCGCCGACATGGTCGGGACGACGCGGTCGCGCGTCAATGCCTTCCTGAAGAAGTTCGAGCGTTTGGGGTTCATCAACGTCGGTCCCCTCGGCATCACGGTGTACAGTTCGTTGCTGACCGTCGTGCTCCGCGACTGAGGCCTTTCGCAGCAACGGACGCGAACTTGGCTTGGCCGTCATCAGCCGAATAGGGGCTGCGCACAGGCGGCCGGCATGTTGTCCCGGCGCGAGACACCGCCCTTTGGGCAGGTGGAACCGCTTGCCGACCTCGATCAGTCCCTCGGCCGTCGGCGATTCGAACCGATGAAGACGCCGGTGCATCCCGCCTGCGCCGCCAGCGTCAGCAGCTCTTCATCGTCGGCGACGTTGATCGTGGCCTGCCCAATCCACGTCTTGCCGAGATTGGCGGCCGCCAGCGCGCGGAAGAGGTTCTTGGCGCGCGCGATGCGCTCGTGCGTAGGTGCCAACCAGGTTGTCGTCCACGATCAGCACCCGTTTCTCGGGGATCGACCGGAACCCGGCCACGACATCGGGAATGGGGCGGTGGCGGTAGCAGGCGCCGTTGAAGGCCGTGACACGGCACAACGTGCAGTTCAGGGGGCAGCCGCGGGTCGTCTGGATGGCGCCGAAGGCATAGGCCACAGCATGCCGGCGGCGTCAACGGGAGGCTGTTCACCGCACACGCGTGCCTGAAGGTCGGCCGCGGCACCAGGGTACCGCCCGAATCCCGTCACGAGCCCGCCTGCTGTGTCTGTGCACTTGTGAACAGCCACCGGCGGCTCACCCGCGCTAAGGTGGGGCCATTGTCCACCAGTGATTCTCACGGAGCCCGAACATGCGATCCTCCAGCACCACGCGCGCCCTGGTATTCGGGGGCGCGCTCGTCGTCGCGTCCTCGACGGTCCTGCAGGCGCAGGACCTGTCCGTGTACCGCCAGTTCCGGCTGGGGATGACCGTCAGCGAGGCCGCCGCCGCGGCCGGCGTACCGGAGACCGAGGCGAAGGTCGTTCACACCCGCCCGCTCCTGATCCAGGAGCTCGAGTGGCGTCCGTACTCGTCGGAGGAAGCTGAGAGTGTGCGGACGGTGCTGCTCGGTTTCTACGGCGGGGAACTGTTCAGGATCGTCGTCATCTATCGCCAAGAGCGGGTCGAGGGGCTGACCGAAGCGGACCTGGTGGCCGCCATCTCGCCGGCCTACGGCTCGGCGACCAGACCTGCGTCTGAAATCATCTACTCCAGCCTCTCTCAGAGCTGGACCGACATGGAGCAGGTCCTCGCGAGGTGGGAAGACGACCGCGTCTCAATCAACCTGTTTCACACGACGTACCCGTCCACGTTCGGGTTCGTCATGTTTTCGAAGCGGATCGCGCCGCTGGCTCGCGACGCGATCGGCAAGGCCATCGTCATCGAGCGGGACGAGGCGCCCGCACGGGCGGCGGCGGAGCAGCAGTTGCGTGAAGACGCCGACGATGCCAGGCACGCGAAGGCGAGGGCCGCCAACAAGGCCGCGTTCAAGTTCAAGTTCTGAAAGGCGCAGGAGCCGTTCTTCCTTCAGACCGGAGACAGGCACGATGAGGCGTCTACCGCGTCACGTCTGGCTGTAGGTGCCTGCACTCGTACGGCGGTCGCAGACGGATGTGCGCCCGAAGGAAGGACACCGCCCGCGTGAAGATCGGTCAGAAGCTCTCCACCGTCTTCTCCGGCGCCGAGCTGCCGCTGCGCGCGGAGCTGTTCAGCCGGGAACAGATGGCGCAGCACGGCCGCGTCCTGGCCGGCGCCCACCATCTGAGCGCGGTGCGCGGCTCGGACGACCTGTTGTCGAGGCTGGCAGAGAACGAGGCCCTCCTCGTCGCCGTCAGGACTCTGCTGACGGAAGCCGTGAACGACGACCGCCGCATCACGCCGGCGGGGGAGTGGCTGCTCGACAACTTCTACCTGATCGAAGAACAGATCCGCACAGCCAGGCGGCACCTGCCCGTGGGGTACAGCCGCGAGCTGCCCATCCTCGCCGACGGCCCGTCGGCCAGGCTGCCGCGGGTCTATGACCTCGCCCTCGAGACGATCTCCCACGGGGATGGCCGCCTGGACAGCGGCGGTCTCGGCGGGTTCGTCTCGGCCTACCAGGCGGTGACGCCGCTCACCATCGGAGAGTTGTGGGCCATTCCGATCATGCTGCGGCTGGCCCTGCTCGAGAACCTCCGGCGCGTCGCGGCCCGCATCGGGGCCGACCGCGAAGACCGGAACCGTGCCGATCACTGGGCTGACCAGATGACGGCGATCGCCGAGACCGACCCAAAGAGCCTCATCCTGACGATCGCCGACATGGCACGGTCGGACCCGCCGATGGTCGGGTCGTTCGTCGCCGAGTTTGCCCGCCGCCTGCAGGGCAAGAGCCCGGCGCTGGCCTTGCCGCTGACGTGGATCGAACAGCGGCTGTCCGAAGACGGCTTGACGATCGAGCACCTGGTGCAGTCGGAGAACCAGCATCAGGCAGCCGACCAGGTATCGATCAGCAACAGCATCAGCAGCCTCAGGTTTCTCGGAGCGGCCGACTGGCGTGACTTCGTCGAAGCGCAGAGCGGCGTGGAACGCACCTTGCGGGAGGATCCGGCCGGTGCGTATCCGCTGATGGACTTCGCCACACGAGACCAGTACCGCCATGTCGTGGAGGCAACAGCGCGGTGCAGCGGCCGGACCGAAGGCGAGGTGGCCCGGCTCGCGCTCAGCCTCGCCGCCACGACTGCCGCGGCCGCGCCTCCCGATCCCAGGGCGACGCACATCGGGTTCTACCTCGTGGACAAAGGGCTCTCCCAGCTCGAGCGGGCGGCCGGCGCGCGCTTCTCCGCCGTCGAGACCCTGCGGCGCGCGTGCCTCAGCCACCCGCTGACGCTCTATCTGGGGAGCATCAGTATCCTCACGGTGCTGCCCGCTGCGGTCTTGACTCAGCAGATGCGTGCGGAAGGCGCGGAGGGCTGGTTCCTCGGCCTCGTCGCGGCCCTTCTGCTGCTCGCGGCCAGCCAGGTGGGTGTCGCCCTCGTGAACGTCCTGGTGTCCAGGCTGACGACGCCCCGCGCGCTGCCGAAGATGGATCTGTCCGAAGGGATTCCCCCCGCCGCGCAGACCCTGGTCGTCGTCCCAGCGTTGATCACGACTGCGCAGGGCGTCGAGCGCCTGGTTGAAGCACTGGAGGTGCGGTTCCTCGGCAACCGGGACGACCATGTGGCTTTCGGCCTTCTGACCGACCTGGCTGATGCAGGCCAGGAGGTGCTTCCGGAGGACGAGGCGCTCGTCAATCTCGCCGCGCAGCGGATCACCGAACTCAGCGACAGGTACGCGCGCCCGTTCTTCCTCTTCCACCGACCGCGGCTCTGGAATCCGGAAGAGCGCGTCTGGATGGGATACGAGCGCAAGCGCGGGAAGCTCGGCGATCTGAATGCGCTCGTCCGGGACCGCGCCAACGGCGCATTCTCGCGCGTCGTCGGGGACGCCGGGATCCTCCAGCACGTGAAATACGTCATCACCCTCGACGCGGACACGCAATTGCCTCGGGACGCGGCCCGGCAGCTCGTCGGCGCCATGATGCACCCGCTCAACCGCGCGCGCTACGACGAGAGCCGGCAGCGCGTGACCGAAGGGTACGGCATCCTTCAGCCGCGCGTGGCCGTCAGCCTTCCCGGCGCGAACCGGTCCCGGTATGCCCGGCTGTGGGCCAGCGAGCCCGGCATCGATCCCTATACCCGGGTGGTCTCCGACGTCTACCAGGACCTGTTCGGCGAAGGTTCCTTCGTCGGC
>CAYZYG010000011.1:0-18824 GCA_964481395.1 uncultured Vicinamibacterales bacterium | reverse complement strand
CTTGACCACGTTCATGCGGAACGGGTCGAGGTCCTTGCTGACTTTTTCCGGGAATGAAACGGGTGTTTCAATGGAATTGCAGAGCGAAACAGGTAGAGCGCTTGGGATATGCTGCGAGAACTACGTCAACTACTCCTCCTTCCACATCGCGTCTACCAGGACCTGTGCGGCGAAGGTTCCTTCGTCGGCAAGGGCATCTACGATGTGGACGCTTTTGACTTGGCGGTCCGCGGGCGCTTTCCCGAGAACCGGATCCTCAGCCACGACCTGCTCGAAGGCTGCTACGCGCGCGCCGGGCTGCTGACCGACGTGCAGGTGTACGAGGAGTTTCCCTGCCGGTACGAGGAGGACGTGCGCCGCCGCCACCGCTGGATCCGCGGCGACTGGCAACTGTGGCGCTGGCTGCTGCCCGGCGTGCCCGATCGGGACGGGCGGCGCAGCAGAAACCCGCTCCCCGCGCTGGACCGATGGAAGCTCTTCGACAATCTCCGCCGAAGCCTGGCTCCCGCAGCCCTGGTGGCCCTGTTTCTCGTCGCGTGGGCGGCCCTGTCACCAGCCTGGGCATGGACCCTGGCCGGCGTGGGCAGCCTGCTGGTCCCGGCCCTGGCAGCGTCGCTTCCCGGGCTCGTCCGCAAACGGACCGATGTGCGGCTGGCACAGCACGTCGAGGAAGGCGCGCGCTCGGTGGGGCGTCAGACGGCACAGGCCTTGTTGACGCTCGCCTGTCTCCCGCACGAGGCCTTCTTCAGCCTTGGTGCCATCCTGCGCACCATGGCTCGACTGCTCGTCACGCGCAGGCGGCTTCTCGAGTGGTCCCCATCCGGAGATCGCGTGCCGCCCGCGTTTCGGGGCCTGGCCGGCGCGTGGGCCAGGATGTGGGTCAACCCCACCCTGGCTTGCGCCGCGTGCGCGTACCTGTGGCTGACCCGCCCCGCGGGCCTCGCCGCCGCCGCCCCGATCCTGCTCCTCTGGTTCGCCGCCCCGATCGTCACCTGGTACATCAGCCGTCCGCTGATGCGGCGCGAGGCACGGCTCACGCCGGACCAGGTCCGCTTCCTTCGAGGCGTGTCGCGCCGGACCTGGGGGTTCTTCGACACCTACGTCGGCTCGGACGATCACTGGCTGCCGCCGGACAACTACCAGGAGTCGCCCGCCCCCGGGGTGGCGCATCGCACGTCGCCCACCAACATGGGGCTGGCGCTGCTCGCGAATCTCTCAGCGTATGACTTCGGCTACGTCTCGGCCGGACGGCTCCTGGATCGCACCGCACGAGCGTTCCAGACAATGTCGGCGATGGAGCGCCACCACGGCCACTTCTACAACTGGTACGACACGCGGTCGCTTGCGCCGCTCGATCCGCGCTACATCTCCTCGGTCGACAGCGGCAACCTGGCCGGTCATCTCCTGACGCTCAGGCCGGGGTTGCTCGCGCTCGCGGGCGAACCGATCCTGCCGGCACGCGCCTTTCAAGGACTGCGCGACACCTTCGGCCTTGTGACCGCCAGCAGGCCGGACGCACCGACGACTGCCCAGGCCCGCCTTCGGAAGGCGATCGACGCCGCGTGCGAATCCCCGCCGTCGTCGGTCGCCGAAGGCCGGCGGCTCCTCGAGCGCATCGCCGGGGAGAGCCGGGCCTTGGCTGCCGCGCTGGCATCCTCTACCGAGCCCGCGGCGGCCCATTGGGCCTCGGCGACGGCGAACCAGTGCCGCGACTTCATGGATGATCTCGCATGGCTCGCCCCCTGGGCGTCTCCGGCCGCCCCGGCGACGTCGCCGGGGCACCTCCCGGGGCTGACCTCCATCCCGACGCTCGGCGATCTGGCTGCACTCGACGACGAGCGGGGCGGCCCCGCCAGGGCCAGGGTTGCGCTGCTCGGCCGCCTCGCCGCGCAGACAGCCGGCCTGGCGGAGATGGAGTGGAGCTTCCTCTTCGACCGGACCCGTCAACTTCTGTCGATCGGGTACAACGTCGCCGAGCGCCGCCGCGACTCCAGCTACTACGACCTGCTCGCCTCCGAGGCGCGTCTGTGCACGTTCGTCGCCATCGCGCAGGGATGCCTGCCGCAGGAAAGCTGGTTCGCCCTTGGCCGGCTGCTGACGACGGCGGCGGGCGAGCCGGTGCTCCTGTCGTGGAGCGGCTCGATGTTCGAGTACCTCATGCCCCTCATCGTGATGCCGGGCTACGACGGCACGCTGCTCGACCAGACGTGCAGGGGAGCGGTCAAGCGCCAGATCGAATACGGGCGGCACCGCGGCGTGCCATGGGGCATCTCCGAATCGGGATACAACCTGCTCGACGTGCGACTCACCTACCAGTACCGTGCCTTCGGTGTGCCGGGCCTCGGCCTCAAGCGCGGCCTCGCGGACGATCTCGTCGTCGCGCCCTACGCGTCGGCTCTCGCGCTGATGGTGTCGCCCGAGGACGCCTGCTCGAACCTGCAGCGGCTCTCGGCGGAAGGCTTCGAGGGCGAGCTGGGGTTCTACGAGGCCATCGACTACACGCCGTCGCGCCTGCCGCGCGGTCATGCGCACGCCCTCGTCCGCACGCACATGACGCACCACCAGGGAATGACGTTCCTGTCGCTGGCGCACCTGCTCGTCGGTCCCCTGATGCAGGCACGCTTCGCGTCAGACCCGGCGTTCCAGGCGACGGTGCTGCTGCTCCAGGAGCGGATCCCGCGCGCGAGCCTGTTCTACTCGCCGGCCACGCCCACGCCAGATGAGCGCACGGCGCGGGTCGGTGCCGAGATCGCGGTACGGTCGTTCGCCGGTCCGGAGACTCCCGCTCCCGAGGTGCAGTTGCTGTCGAATGGCCGGTACCACGTCTGTGTCACCAATGCCGGTGGCGGGTACAGCCGCTGGAAGGACCTCGCCGTCACCCGCTGGCGCGAGGACGCGACCTCGGACAACTGGGGGACGTTCTGCTACATCCGGGACGTCGAGGACGGCGCCTTCTGGTCCGCAACGCACCAGCCGACGCTGCAGCCGGTCGATCGGTTCGAGACGGTGTTCTCCGAATCACGCGCGGAGTTCCGCAACAGCAGTCACGGGATCGAGAGCTACACCGAGATCGCCGTGTCGCCCGAGGACGACGTCGAGCTTCGGCGGCTGCGCCTGACCAACTGCGGGAGCACGCCCAGGATCCTGGAGGTGACGAGCTACGCGGAGGTGGCGCTCGCCTCTCACGCAGCCGACTCGCTGCACCCGGCCTTCAGCAACCTCTTCGTCCAGACCGAGATCGTGGCCAGCCAGCGCGCCCTCCTCTGCACGAGGCGCCCGCGGTCGCAGGGCGAGTCGTCTCCGTGGATGTTCCACCTTCTGGCGGCGCACGGCAGTGCGGCAGGCGGCACCCTCTCCTACGAGACCGATCGGCTGAGGTTCCTGGGACGCGGGCAGTCGCCCGTCAACCCGCGTGCGATGCGGGATCCCGGGCCGCTGTCGAACACCGAGGGTTCGGTGCTGGATCCAATCGTCGCGATTCGGGGCCGCTACGTGATCGAACCGGACGAATCGATCACGATCGACCTCGTCTCTGGAGTTGCCGACGCACGTGCCGCCTGCCTGGCGCTGGTGGGCAAGTACCAGGACCGCCGTCTGGCCAATCGCGTGTTCGCGCTCGCGTCCACACACGCCCAGGTCGTCCTGCGGCAGCTCGATGCGAGCGAAGCCGACGCCCACCTCTATTGTCGCCTGGCCGGTTCGATCATTTATGCGAACCCGTCGTTACGGGCCGATTCGGCCGTCGTCGCGAGCAACCGCCGCGGCCAGTCCGGTCTGTGGGGCTACTCCGTATCCGGCGACCTGCCGATCGTGCTGCTGCAAATCGGCGACGCCGCCAATATCGAGCTGGCGCGCCAGCTCGTGCAGG
This sequence comes from uncultured Vicinamibacterales bacterium, assembly GCA_964481395.1. GTDB lineage: Bacteria > Acidobacteriota > Vicinamibacteria > Vicinamibacterales > JAKQTR01 > JBFMFH01. The sequence continues at coordinate 14,956 of CAYZYG010000011.1, read as the reverse complement.
CCCACGCCTACTGGCGTCTGAAGGGACTGGCGGTCGACCTCGTGATCTGGAACGAGGATCGCGCCGGCTACCGGCAGCTGCTCCAGGACCAGATCGTCGGCCTGATCGCGGCAGGTGTCGAGACGAACGCACCGGATCGCCCGGGCGCGATCTTCGTCCGCCCGGCTGAGCAGATCTCGACGGAGGACCGGGTGCTCTTCCAGTCGGTCGCGCGCGCGATCATCACCGACAGCCGGGGCTCGCTGGCCGCACAGATCGGCGGCCGGTTGGCGGACCCGCTGCCTGGGCGGTTCACGCCCACCCGGGTTCGTCGCGCGCAGGCCCCAACGGCGCCGCCATCCCGCGAAGACCTGACGTTCTTCAACGGGCTCGGCGGCTTCACCCCGGACGGCCACGAGTACGTCGTCACGACCTGGCCCGGTGCCGTGACGCCGGCGCCCTGGGTGAACGTCCTGGCGAACCCTGGGTTCGGAACCGTCCTGTCGGAGAGCGGATCCGCGTACACCTGGGCGGAAAACGCCCACGAGTTCCGGCTGACACCCTGGAACAACGATCCGGTGACCGATGCCGGCGGAGAGGCCTTCTACCTGCGCGACGAGGAAAGCGGCCACTTCTGGTCGCCGACGCCACTGCCGGCCGGAAGCGGCAGCCCGTACACCAGCCGGCACGGGTTCGGTTACAGCGTGTTCGAGCACATCGAAGACGGCATCGCGTCGGAGCTGTGGGTGTACGTTGACCCGGCGGCGCCGGTAAAGTGGTCTGTGTTGAAGGTGCGGAACGCTTCCGGCCGGCTGCGGCGGCTGTCCGCCACAGGCTATGTGGAGTGGGTCCTCGGTGACCTGCGCCGGACGGCCGCCCCGCACGTCGTCACGACGATCGATCCGGACACCGGCGCGGTGCTGGCCGAGAATACGTACAACGCGGAGTTCGCAGGGCGCACGGCCTTCTTCCACGCGGACGATGCGGGCCGCCGCGTCTCCGGCGACCGCACGGAGTTCATCGGCCGCAACGGCACGCTCAGGCGGCCTGCCGCGATGACGCGCTCGGGGCTCTCCGGGCGCGTGGGAGGCGCGCTGGATCCGTGCGCCGCGATCCAGGTGGCCTTCGACCTCGATGCCGGGCAGGAGCGCGACATCGTCTTCAGCCTCGGCGCCGGGCGGGATGCACACGACGCGGCGAATGTGCTCGAACGCGTCCGTGGTGCCGACGCGGCGCGCCGCGCGATCGAGGCCGTCTGGCAGTCCTGGAATCACACCCTCGGTGCGATCAACGTGGACACACCCGACAAGGCGCTCAACACGCTGGCCAACGGCTGGCTCCTCTACCAGGCGATGGCGTGCCGCCTCTGGGGGCGCAGCGGTTTCTACCAGTCCGGCGGCGCGTTCGGGTTCCGGGACCAGTTGCAGGACGTCATGGCGCTCGTGCATGCCGAACCAGGGCTCGTCCGGCAGCACCTGCTGCTGTGCGCGTCGCGGCAGTTTCCCGAAGGCGACGTCCAGCACTGGTGGCATCCGCCGGCCGGCCGCGGAGTCCGGACGAACTGCTCGGACGACTGCCTGTGGCTGCCGCTGGCCGCCTGCCGCTACGTGAGCGCCACCGGCGATGCCGCCGTGCTCGATGACAGGGTGCCCTTCATCGAGGGCCGGGCCGTGAACCCGGAGGAGGATTCGTACTACGACCTGCCGAGCGCGTCCGCCGGCAGCGCCAGCTTCTACGACCACTGCGCGCGCGCGGTCGAGAGGGGCCTCCGGTTCGGCGCCCACGGCCTGCCGCTCATCGGATCGGGCGACTGGAACGACGGGATGAATCTGGTCGGCGCCGCAGGGCGGGGCGAGAGCGTCTGGCTGGGGTTCTTCCTCTACGCCGTCCTGATGCCGTTTGCGGACCTCGCCCGCCGGCACCACGATGCGCCATTCGCGGATCGCTGCCTGTCGGAGGCAGCGGCGCTGCGGCAGCGTCTCGAGGACGCCGGGTGGGATGGATCGTGGTATCGCCGCGCCTACTTCGACGATGGTTCGCCGCTCGGGTCGGCTGGCAACGCCGAGTGCCAGATCGATTCAATCGCGCAGAGCTGGTCCGTGCTGTCGGGTGCCGCCGATGCGGCACGCGCCCGCACCGCGATGGACGCGGTCGATGCGCGGCTGATCCGGCGCGACGATGGGCTCGTGCGCCTGCTCGATCCGCCGTTCGATACGTCCGATCTCGATCCCGGCTACATCAAGGGGTACGTCCCTGGCGTCCGCGAGAACGGGGGACAGTACACCCATGCGGCCATCTGGGTGGCCATGGCGTTTGCCGAGCTCGGTGACGCCGCGCGGGCATGGGAGGTCTGGCGCCTGATCAACCCGCTCGCCCACGGCGCGTCGCCGGCGGCGATCGAGACCTACAAGGTGGAGCCCTACGTGGTGGCGGCCGACGTCTACGCCGTGGCTCCGCACGCCGGGCGGGGCGGGTGGACGTGGTACACCGGGTCCGCGGCCTGGATGTACCGGCTCGTTGTCGAGTCGCTGCTGGGCCTGAGACTCGAGGGCGACCGGCTGCGCGTCGAACCGTGCCTGCCGGCCGACTGGAGCGGCTTCACCGTGCACTACCGATATCGCGAGACCGTGTACCACATCACCGTGCACCAGATGCCGCACGCGACCGGCGACCAGCGGCTCAGCCTCGATGGCCGCGATCGGGACGACCTCGCGATTCCGTTGGTCGACGACCGCGTGGAGCACCGGGTGGAGCTCTGGGTGCGCGCCGTCGGGTAGGAAGGTCCGCCGACGCGATCGTCTCGCTGACCGCGCGCGATCCTGCCTGCCGCCAACAGATTGGGCCGCGGCGGCGTGTGCAGAAGTGCACAGACACCGCCCCTGGAAGCGCACAGTATGTGGACTATGCAGCCATTCCCCAAACGGCCCCGCGCCGTAACGGTGCAGCGCCGCGCGCCCGAGAGGCCGGTGAGCGTGCGGCACGTCAGGCCCGCGGCGGCAACACGGCGTTCCATTCCGCGGAGAGTACCTGGGGAGCCCACCATCGAGGAGCAGGTCCGCTACATCCGCATGGCGCTCTCGGATCTGCAGATTCAAGTTGGCGACCTTGCTCACGTGTCAGAGCGCTCAACACGACTGCCGGGCTAGCGGCGCCGGGCCTGCCGGTCCGTCGTGCTCTGCCACGGTCCATTCGCTCGGACTCGGTTGGTTGAACGACCCTGCCCGCTGGAGGTGATTTCATGGGAGACAGAGGCAAGAAGGACAAGGAAAAGGGCCAGAAGCAGCACGCGGCGAAGGACAAGCAGGCGGATCAGCGAAAGCTGGAGAAGCAGCCGAAGCGCACGGCGTAGCAGGGGTGTGGACCACGGCGGCGGCTGATGCCGTTCGAGACGCGTGACCGCCGCCGGGCGGCGCGGCTCAGTCGTGGAGGACGACGCTCAGCAGCGAGTGGTGGACCTTGAGGCCGCCGTTGTACTCGATGAACCCGAGTCTGCGGAACTTGTTCATGAAGAAATTCACGCGCGACCGCGTCGTGCCCACCATCTCCGCCAGGATCTCCTGGGAGATCTTCGGGAGGACACGGCCGGGGTGTTCGTCCTTCCCGTACCGGGCCAGCAGCAGGAGCGCGCGCGCCAGCCGCTTCTCGCTCTTGTTGAACAGTTGATCCACGAGGTCCGCCTCGACCCGGATGTTGCGTGTCAACAGGTAGGCGATGAAGCGGTCGGACAGCGCGTGCTGCTGGTGCAGCACGCGGAGCATCTCGCTCTTGCCGATGACCATTGCGGTCGTTGCGGCGATGGCGGTCGCGGTGGCGATGCGAACAGGCTGCCCGGCCAGTGCGCCCTCGCCTGCGAAGTCCCCGGCGACGAGCATGGCCACCACCGCCTCCCGGCCGGCCCGGGACAGCACGCTCAGCTTCACGTCGCCCTGCTGGATGTAGAAGACACTATCGGCGGGCTCACCCTGGGTGAACAACACAGCCCCGGGCTGGTACTCGTTCGGCGTTCGCGCCACTCCCGACGAGTGAAGGAACGCCTCGACGTTGAACGGCGTCGGTCGGGCAGGCAATGGTCAGCTGAACCTGGGAGGATCGTAACACACAGCCAACCCGTGGGCCGCCTGTGACGGTGGCCGACCTGGCGCCACGGGCCTCGGCCGATCTCCACAACAGCGAACGGGGACGTTCCCTCCAGAACGTGCACATGCGGCACGGGTGAAAGGACCGTCCCCGATTGACCTCGTCCGAAGGGTCCGGAACCGATCCCGGCGCTCAGGCCGGGGCATCAGGCCGCAGACCGGCTTCGATCCGCGCGACTACCAGCGCGGCGCCGAGCGGCGCTGGCCGCCGCCGTTGCGACCGCCGAAGTCGCCGCCCCGCTCGGGGCGCGGACGGGCCTCGTTGACCGTGAGATTCCGCCCGCCCAGCGAGTGCTCGTGGAGCTGGGTGATCGCCTTGCGGGCGTCGTCTTCGGAGCCCATTTCGACGAACGCGAACCCGCGAGCGCGGCCGGTCGCCATGTCGCGCATGACGGTCACGGATTCCACCGTTCCCGCCGTGCCGAAGAGCTGTTCGAGATCCGCCTCGCCCGTTTCGTAGGGCAGGTTGCCGACGTAGAGTTTTCTGGCCATGGTGCTGTCTCCTTCCCGCAGTTGCAGGAGGTTCGATGGCGGGTCGTCAACACCCGTTCATCCGTTGAGATCGCCGGAGGGCCGGAAGCGGACCTCGAGCGGGATGGAGAGAGACCCTTCAGTACCTACTCTGGGAAGCGAGATGTGAGGCTCGATTCGACGCGGAGACAGACAGCGAGAGGCTTCAGTTATCCAACCTGACCTGTTCATCATAGCACATCGGCGGATCCGGAGCCGCGCCGCCCGCGCGGAACGTTCGCCGGCGCCTCAACGACCCGAGTCCCATCGCTCCACCGCGGCGACCACGAGCCTGTGGACTTCGTCCCAGGTATCGGCCCGTGGACCGGGCAGATGGCGGTTCGTCGAGTTGGTGAACACGACCGTGGGGTGACCGCCGGCGCGCAGCTTCTCGACGTGCACGGGCGAGTCTTCGATGTACAGGTGGGCGCCGACCGCGCCCTTGTCGCTCATGAAGCAGAGGTCCCAGTAGGGAATGTCGTGCGAGTCGAGCCACTCGACCGTCTGCTGAACGGCGACCTGGTGGAAGTACTTGATGAAGAGGCGGTGGGTGATGATGCGGATCCGCACGCCGGCTTTCGAGAGCCGGCGGAGCGTCATGGGCGCGCCCGGCATCGGCTGCAGACGGCGGAACAACTCACGCTGCGTGACGGCGAAGCGGTGCAGCTCAGCATAGCCGCCCGGGGCCTGGTCGATGCCCCACTCGGGGAAGTCCCAGCTCACCTCGACAGGAAGCGAGTCCATCGGTACGCCCAGCCACTCGGCGGCGATCGGGCGCAGGCCGCCGTAGAAGTCCGCGCAGGTACCGTCGAGATCGACCCCGAGCACGAAGCCATCGTCGGTCATGGTGCCGGATTATAGCGGACCGGCGTCTTCAGTTTCTGCGATCCCGAGACGCCGGCGCCGGTGAAGAATCTGCCGCCCCTGTCCGGGGCCGCCCCCAATCGCTCCGGGTTCGCCGCCCATCCCCCGGCGGCCCGATTCGTTCAACGATCGAGAGACGGTATGCACGCTCATCGAGTCCAGCTACGCCACCGGGTCCAGAGGCCGAAGGCGATCGGGACGTCGTCGTGCGCGACGCGCTCAGGCGCTTCTTCGGCCATCGCGACTTCCGGCCCGGCCAGGAGGAACTTGTCCAGGCGGTGCTCGCCGGGCACGACCTGCTCGCGGTGATGCCGACCGGGTCGGGCAAGTCCCGTCCCCGCCGGTAACCGGGTGCGTCATCGGCCGTCGGCGCCTCGGATGGGTGTCCGATAGAATGGACGGGCGGGAGACCTGCGGCCGGGGGGACGAGACGTTGATCCGTGCTCAGAATCCTGGAGCCAGGAGACAGAATTGGGCGAGCACGCCTGATCGGCGGGCCTCAGTGCCCGGCCGGCTCGGCCCTTCGACGTTGCTCAGGGCAAGCGAGCCGGCCCTACCGTACCCGATGCGGTAGGGCGCGTTCGCCGAACGCGCCGGGACGTGAAGATCACACGCGAGGCAGACCATGGCTGCACTGATCGAAGCGATTGGCATCAAGCGGAAGACGTATTTCGAGTTCGAGGACGCGCCCTACGTGTGTCTCGATGTCGAGGTGTCGACCCCGACCGCCCGCGGCGGACAGACGCTGGTGCGCGTGAAGATGCGCAACCTGAAGACCCGGGCGGTGTTCGACAAGACGTTCAAGGCGGGCGAGAAGTTCAAGGAGCCGGACCTGTCCCAGGTGGCGGCCAGCTACCTCTACCGCGATGCGAGCGGCGCGCACTTCATGGACCAGGAGAGCTTCGAGACGATCACGCTGAGCGAGGAAATGCTCGGCGACGCCATGGACTTCCTCGTGGACGGCCAGATCGTCCAGTTGCTGCTCTTCAACGGCAGCGTGATCGGCCTGCAATTGCCGCAGCAGGTGGAGCTCACCGTCACCTACACGGAGCCGGGCATCCGGGGCGACACGGCCAGTGGGGCCGTCACCAAGCCGGCGACGCTCGAGACGGGCATCGAGATCCGCGTCCCGCTGTTCATCAAGGAGGGCGAGAAGGTCAAGGTGAACACCGAGACCCGCGAGTTCGCCGGCCGCGCGTGACACTCCCCAGATGCCGGGCCCCGGGGCCCGGACCCCGGATCCCGGCCCCTGTTCTGCTACACTTCCGCATCCGCGACAGCCCGTCCGGACGAACCTGGGCCCCCGTACGCCAGATCCGCATCGCGAGGCACGAGCATGACCGACACCAAGATCACCCTTCCCGAGTCCGACATTCCCACGCACTTCTACAACATCGCCCCCGACCTGCCGACACCGCTGCCACCGCCGCTCCACCCCGGCACGCGCGAGCCCATCGGGCCCGAGGCGCTGGCGCCGATCTTCCCCATGGGGCTGATCCTGCAGGAGGTATCGCAGGAGCCGATGATCGAGATCCCCACCGAGGTGCGCGATATCTACCGCCTCTACCGGCCGAGCCCGATCTTCCGGGCGCGGGCCTTTGAGGAATTCCTGCAGACGCCGGCGAAGATCTACTACAAGTCCGAGCACGTGAGCCCGGTGGGCAGCCACAAGCTCAACACCGCGCTGATGCAGGCGTGGATGAACAAGCAGGAGGGGGTCAAGCGCCTGGCCACCGAGACGGGCGCGGGACAGTGGGGGTCGGCCCTGGCGTGCGCGTGCCGCCTGATGGGCATGGAGTGCATGGTGTACATGGTGCGCGTCAGCTACGACGCGAAGCCGTACCGCCGCATCATGATGAAGACCTACGGCGCGGACGTCGTGGCCAGCCCGTCGACGCTGACGAACGCGGGCCGAGCCATCCTGGCCGAATCACCGGACTCGCCGGGCAGCCTCGGGATTGCCATCTCGGAAGCGATCGAGGACGCGGCCGGCCGCGACGACACGAAGTACTCGCTCGGCAGCGTGCTGAACCACGTCCTGCTGCACCAGACGATCATCGGCCAGGAAGCGAAGAAGCAGATGGAGCTGGCCGGCGACTACCCGGACGTGATCATCGGCTGCCACGGCGGCGGCAGCAACTTCGCCGGGCTCGCGTTCCCGTTCCTGCGCGACAAGCTGAAGAACGGACGGACGAACCTCCGCGTCATCGCCGCGGAGCCGGCCTCGTGCCCCAGTCTCACGAAAGGGCCCCGCGAGTACGATTTCGGCGATACCGCCGGGACGACGCCGCTCATGATGATGCACACGCTCGGCCACGCCTTCGTGCCCCCGCCGGTGCACGCCGGAGGTCTCCGGTACCACGGCTCGGCCCCGCTCGTCAGCCACCTGCTGGCGGCAGGTGCCATCGAGGCCGAGGCCTACGAACAGCGCGAGGTGTTCGAGAGCGCCGTCGCCTTCGCCCGGTGCGAAGGCACGATCCCGGCTCCGGAATCCTCGCACGCCATCCACTGCGCCGTGCGTCAGGCGATCGCCGCGCGCGACGCAGGCGAGAAGAAGGTGATTCTCTTCAACCTGTCTGGTCACGGGAACTTCGACATGGCCGCATACGAATCGTTCCTCGGCGGCCGCATGGAGTAGGGAGTGGACGGCCCCGACGGGCCTGCACGTTCAACACAGGAGCAGACCATGCTGAGACGTTCGATGTTTGCCGTGTTCGTTCTGATCGTTGCGCTGGCCCCGTCGCTCGTCGCACAGCAGCGTCCGGGCGGTTCGCCCGACGCGCAGCCGGCTGCGCAGCGGCCCTCACAGCACGAGGTCGCGGGGTCCGACGAAGAGAAGGTGTCGCAGACCTCGCACGTGCTGCGCCTCGAGGGTCGCGACATCAAGTACACCGCGACGGCGGGCACGGTGCCGATCCGCCTGGATGACGGGAAGGTGGCGGCGCGGATGTTCTTCGTGGCCTATACCGCAGACGGGCAGGACGCAAAGACGCGGCCCATCTCGTTCCTGTTCAACGGCGGCCCAGGGTCGGCCAGCGTCTGGCTGCACATGGGATCGTTCGGTCCGAAGATCGCGAAGATGGCCGACGAGGGCTTTCAGCCCGCGCCGCCCTACGACCTCGTCGATAACCCGTACTCGCTGCTGGACGTATCCGATGTCGTCTTCGTGGACGCGATTTCGACCGGCTACAGCCGTGTCACGCCCGGCACCGATCCGCAGCAGTTCCACGGGCAGGAAGGCGACATCCGCGCTTTCGGTGAGTTCGTGGCCGAGTACCTGCGCATCTACAACCGCTATCCGTCGCCCAAGTTCCTCATCGGCGAGAGCTACGGATCGATTCGTGCGGCCGGTCTCGCGCAGGAGCTGCAGACCCGCCACGGCATCGAGCTGAATGGCGTGGCCCTGCTGTCGGCGCTGCTCACCTACCAGACCCTCTCGCCGGCGCCGAACAACGACGTCGCCTGGGCGGCCCAGATCCAGACGTTCACCGCGACGGCCTGGTACCACAAGAAGCTGTCGGCCGACCTCCAGCAGAAGACCGTCAAGCAGGTAGTCGACGAGTCGCGCGCGTTCGCGTTCGGCGACTACATGCTGGCGCTGACCAAGGGCAACGGGCTGACCGACGCCGAAAAGACCGCCACGGCGGAGAAGCTCGCCCGCTACACGGGCCTGTCGGCCAAGTACATCCTGCAGGCGAACCTGCGCGTCGATTCGGGGCGCTTCCGCAAGGAACTGCTCCGGGACCAGCGCCTCGTCGTCGGCCGTCTCGACGGACGGTTCACGGCGCTCGACGCCGACGCCGCGGGTGAGCGCCAGGAGTTCGATCCCTCCAACACCGCGCTGGCCGGCCCGTACGTCGCGACGTTCCGCGACTACGTGAAGAACACCCTGAAGTGGGAATCGGACCTGCACTACCCGACCTCGGGCAACGTCCGGCCGTGGACGTACGTGCAGAACCGCTACATGGACATGACCGACGCGCTGCGCCAGACGATGGCGAAGAACCCGTTCCTGAAGGTGTTCGTGATCTGCGGGTACTACGACATGGCGACCTACGTGGGCGGGATCGAGTTCAACCTGTCGCACATGGCGTTCGACAAGCAGATTACCGATCGCGTGTCGTTCGGCTACTACGAGGGCGGGCACATGATGTACATCCGCCCGTCGGCGCACGCCGCGCTGAGGAAGGACACGGCCGCCTTCATCCGGTCGGCCGTCAAGTAGGCGGAGCGACGTGCCCCATTCGCGCCGGTGGCATGGATCGGGGCGTCACGCGGAGGTTGACCATGAAGCTCGTCAGGCTGGTGGTTGCGCTCGTCGTCTCGGCAGCAGTGTCGTCCGTGCTGGTCTCGGCCCAGGACCCACCGCCTCAGGCGCCGCCTGATGACCCGGTGCGCACGCTGGTGGGGCGGCTCGATCTGGAGAAGTACAAGGCCACGATCAAGGGGCTGACCGCGTTCGGTGACCGGCGCCAGGGTACCGACCGGAACCGGGCCGCGAACGACTGGATCGAAGCCCAGCTCAAGAGTTACGGATGCACCGACGTTGGCCGCATCGCGTACGAGTACGCGCCCCAGCCTCGGACCCAGCCGGCAGGGGCGGCCCAGGGCGCGGCCGGGCGTGCAGGCACGGGCGCTGCCGGCGCCCGGGGCACGGCCGCCCAGGGGCGCGGCACAACGGCGCAGGGGCGCGGTCGTGGCGGAGCGGTGGGGCAGAAGGGCAACCGCGGGCCGACCGGCGTCAACAACGACCCGAATCGCCAGCCCGACGAGAAGCTCCGCGAACTCAACAGCCAGCCGTCCACGCCCGGGCCTCGCGACCAGGTCTACTGCACCAAAATCGGCACAACCCGTCCCGACGAGATGTACATCGTGGGCGGCCACATGGATGGTCTCGGCTACGCCGAGGGGGCGACCGACAACGCGTCCGGCACGGCTCTGGTAATGGAACTCGCCCGGATCTTCAGCCAGCCGGACGTCCAAACCGAGCGGTCGATCCGATTCATCCTCTGGAACAACGAAGAAACCGGCCTCCAGGGCGCGCGGGCGTACATCGAGCAGCGCCAGGCCCTGCAAGGGAAGGAAGACCCGCCGGGGTCCGGCAAGTACCCCGAGCCGAAGTGGCTGGGCATGATCCAGCACGACATGATGCTCTACGACCACGGCATGCCACGCGCCGACGGCACCCTGCCGCCCGAGCAGCGGCCGGAGGCCGACGTGAACGTGGAGTTCGCCGGCACATCGAAGATGGCGGCCGAATCGCAGGCGCTCGCCTGGGCGCTGAAGAACGCGAACGACCGGTACGCCACCGACCATCCCGTGACGGTCGGCAACCGCATGTCGAACACGGACTCGGTGCCGTTCCAGGACATCGTGGCGGCCGTCAGCCTGCGCGAGGCGGAGCGCCTCTCGCAGGTCGGCATGGGCTGGGACCCACACTGGCACCAGCCCACGGACCTGTTCGCGACATTCAACGACAAGGACTTCCGCCTCGGGCTCAGCGCCGCCCAGACGACGCTGGCGGCCGTGGCGCAGCTCGCCGAGGCGTCCGTGGCGGGCGGACGGTAGCGCGCGCCGGGCCAGGTGACCACCGCGGCATGGGCAGGCATCCTACTGCCCAGCCGTGGCCCTCCGAATGCCCTCGACCACGATCCGTGCGTCATCCGGCTTGCCGGATTCTGGTGCCAGGTGAAGGTACAGGCCCTCTTTCGTCAACACGTGAAACGCGCCCACATCACGTCCCACCGCCGTGTTGAGGCGAACCTCAAGAATGTCCGACGCGGGAATCACGCGAGGAGCCTCCGCCCCGCCCGGGGTGAAGACGATCGAGCTGCCTTCGACCGTGACCAGCGCGCCGCAGCCGTGAGCGAAGTGCGTCGCGTCACTTGAGACCGCATGGTCGTGGACGACCCTGAACGTGGGTGCCGCGGCACCGCGGTAGCCTGGCGGAACCGCGTAGCCTGGCGGCGGGCGGTACGGATCAGCCGGCAACACGTAGCCCTGCGGCGGATAGGCGGGCATCTGTCCCGACGGCATCTGCCCCGGCGGCATCTGTCCAGGAGGCGGGTATCCACCTGGTGCGGCCATCCCCTGGGGCATGCCCCCGCCGGGTGGCGGACCGTATCCGGGCATCGGGGCGTACCCTGCCGGCGGTGGCTGGTAGCCCGGTGCGCCGTACGGGGCAGGAGGATACGCCATCCCGCCTGGAGGCATCTGCCCTCCTGCCTGTGGCAGCCCGCCCGGAGCCTGCCCTCCTGGGTACGCCCCCCCTCCTGGGAGCATCTGCCCGCCTGGATACGCCATCCCGCCCGGCGGCACTTGAGCCTGGCTGGCGGCCCGCACCTGCTCCCGCGCTTCGGCCACGGCGTTCAGGGTCGCGAGCGCGACGGAGAAGGCGGCGGTGACTTTGGCCAGTTTGTTGCCCTGACCACGCACCGACCCACCGACTCCGACGGCCTTCTCCACGCGGCCGGCTCCTGCAGGGTCAATGGCCCTGCTGGCGGCGTCGTACTGCCGGGCCAGCGCGGCGTCGTTACCCGCCGCCGCGGCCTCTGCCATCGTCCTGAGGATCGACGACTGGACCAGGGGTTCGTTCGGGTAGTATTCGAGCCACTTGCGCGCCTCGGCCAGCACGCGTGCGGGGTTACCGGCTTCCTGTGCTGATCGGACGGCTGCGGCCGCGGCGGTCGCCCCATCCCTGGTGGTCGGGACGGACACAACCGCCTGTCCGACTGCCGCCGCCGGCAGAGCCATCCCCAGAACAGCAACCACGGGCAGAACGCTCCTCATCGACATCACCTCTCCTCGCCAGGGCCGGAGCCTCACGGCAGGCCCGTGACGATGAACGGTGCCCAGTACACCGGGTGGGGGAACTTCTCTCGGACGGTTCTGGAGGCCGCCCGCAGGGCCTCGGCCGGCGACCGGCCGGTCCTCAGTTCTTCGTAGAACCTCGTCATCAGCAGCGCCGTCGACTCGTCGGCGACCATCCACAGGGAGGACACGACAGCGTCCGCACCGGACGCCAGCAGTGTGCGAGTGAGGCCAATGACCTCGTCGCCGTACAGCAGTTGACCCAGTCCGGTTTCGCACGCACTCAGGACAACGAGGCGCGCGCGAACCCGGCGGTCCATCACTTCGTAGAGCGCGACTCGCGTGGGATCGCCGGACCCGCCGCCGACAAGGAGTCCGCTGAACAGCGGAGACGCTGTCTCGAACAGTCCATGGGTCGCGAAGTGCACGACGTCGCGCGAGACGAGCGCCGACAGCAGGGCATCGTGCGTGAAGGCGCGTTCGGTGACGCGCTCGGCCTTTGGGAACATGTCCCGAATGGCGGCGGTTTCCCGGAGGGTTCCCGTGAGCGGCGGCCAGCCTTCGACCGTGAGGTTGCCAATCGCGCCGAGGAACAGGCCGTCTCCCCCGGCCTTCAGGACCGGGACGTCCAGCCGCCTGGCCCACGCGAGCGTGGAGGCGTTCGGGAGATAGCTGACGGTGAAGGCGTCGGCGATCAGTCGGCCGTCGGGCATCGACAGCGCCTCGAACGGCAGATACGTCAGCCACAGCGCAGGGACGATGACGAGCCGCTCGGTGTCCTGGGGGAGGGCCGGCGCAATCAGTCCCACCACGCGGCGGGAGACAGCTGCCAGCTTCTCCTTCAACTCATCCCCGGAGTTGGGATCGGCCAGGAGCCGCCGCAGCCGCCGCACGTCACCGCGGAGCGCATCGATGTCGCATGCCTCGCTGACGACCGTTGGACGACCGCCCGACACGATGAAGGCGGCGAGCCCATCGGGCAGGATGGCGTACGAGACGAGCACCGTTCCGGCCGGCAGCCTTGCGCCGGTGTCGGCGATGCTCATCGGTGTGACGGCCAGCGAGGCCCCCCGCCGTTCCGACAGCAACGACGCCTCCTGCCGGGCGAGAGCGAACTGCGCCTCGAGTTTGCGCAGGTCGGCCCGCAGGGCCATCGGCTCGCGGCCCGCCGCGCGCAGCACGCCCTCGTGCGCCGGCGCGAGGTCGACGCGGAGGTCGATGATTTTCTGCTCGATGGCGGCAAGCGATGCTGCCACGGGCCCGGCCGCCATGCGGCCAAGCCGGCGTCCCTGAAGGGTCTCGAGGAACGAGCGGGCCCGGCCCCGTTCGAGATACGCCCACGCCTCCTCCGTTCGGCCAGCCCTCAGCAGCAGGCGGACGATCCGGCGATACAGCTCCTGAACGGCCTCCTGATCGACGAGCGTCTCGCGCAGGGCCTGGTCGCCAACCCGCTGCCGGGTCGCGTCAAGGGCCGTCACGGCGACCTGATAGTCACTAAGCGCCGCGTCCGGACGCCCGCGCGCTTCGGCGACCACGCCCCTGACGAACGACAGGCGCCACGCGGCGTCGGCCGAGTTCAGCTGACTGGCCAGCGGGGCGAGCGCTGCGAGATCGGACTCGGCGCCGGCCAGCGCATCCTGGATAGCGGGATCGTCCAGCAAGGCCAGGTATCGGGCACGTTCGAGACGGATCGTCAGTTCTCTCGCGGCGTGACGATCGCGCTGGGCGTCGCCGATCGCCAGGGCGTAGGCCTTGAGCGCGTCGGCGGCCGAGCCGTGCTCGCGTTCCAGACGAGCGAGCTGGATGGACGCGTCGATGCGGGCCGACACGGTCAGACCCGACTTGGAATCGTCGAGAGCCGCCTGAATCATGCGGCGGGCCTCGTCCGGATTCGAATCCATCTCCTCCACACGCGCGAGAGCCAGGGTCACGCGGGTCCGCGCCCCTCGGAGCCGCTCGGCCATGGCGGCGTTCCTGATGGCATCCAGCTCCCGAGCGAGGTCGGTGAGCACGCGCCGCGCCGCGAGGGAATCACCGGCGTCCAGGTAGGCCCATCCCAGCGATTCCATGAGGTCGGCGACCCACTGGGCGTCCGTCAGGGTGCCGAAGGCCGAGCGCCCCGCCGCGCGCGCGCGCTCCAGACCGAGCGCAGCCTCGAGGGCCGCCGTCTGCTGCCCCGTGGCGTTGAGAGCCTGGTAGGTGACCGCCATCGACCGCAGGGCCTCGATCTGCAGTGAGGCGTTACCGTCAGCCCTTGCCGCACGCAGCCGGGCCGCGTCGTCGCGGAGCACCGCCTCGAATTCGCCGGCCAGCCGTTGCCGAATGCGGATCGCGCTCTGGGCAAAGGGGCCGATCGCGACCGGCAGGTCGGGAAACCGCTGATCGATGCGGCTCGCGAGCGCCAGAGCCTCCTCGTACGGAAGCGTGCGAATTGATGCCAGCACGCACACCAGCAGCAGGTTGGCCGACTCGAGGCCGATGGCGTCGGCCTCATCGGTGTCCTCGACGCGCTGGCGCGCGTCGGCGATGGCCTCGGTCGCTTCGTCGTGCCGCCCGCGAGCGATGAGCACATCGGCCCGCGCCAGCAGTGCCTGGGACTGGAATGCGGGCGCCGCGGTGGAGGCGCGGTTCTCGAGACGTGCGAGTTCGGCAGCGGC